>JAYZAC010000047.1:0-7173 GCA_036339875.1 bacterium
TTTGTATTAGGTGACGCTCCTGATTCTTGTAATGAATCATCGAGTAGTCCTAAGGCAATAAATAAATCAAGTCACACAGCCGAAAACAACAATAGTTCAGAGGAATTTGTTTCCGATGAGCTTAAACAAAAGTTGATGAAGGATCCCGGTTTGAGTCAACTAGTTGAAGAATTCGGTGCTGTGATAAAGAATGTGGATTAGATATTTTCTATTAATCGGACTATTACTATTTTTTAATATTGGCCGTGCAGTTGGTGGATCAATTGACCGCCAAGTTATTGCAGAGGCTTATACTTCTTATCATTCTTTTCACTCAATTGATGTACGTTCAAAGGTATTTGCTGAGAGTGAAGAATCTATTCTTTTCGAAGAAGAAGATGGAGATCTTTGGATAAGGGTCTTGTTTAGTGATAAAAGTAGAAGGTCTGCTGTCCAAAGTGATTTGAATATTCGTTTATGGGAAGATGTAAATTATCCTAAAAGTACTTCTAAATGGGTAGAAAAATTCAACAAAACTGTTGCCGAAGGAAGTGGGGTAACTGTTGATTCTAATAGAACTTTTACTAAGCAGAGTTATGTTAAATTGCCAGGTAGTCTATTCGATCGGTCCAAGTCAATTCATAGGGTTAAACTTGAGATATCACTACAAACAAGTGTTAAGTTTGGTTGGGCTACCCGCCAAAGTCAAAGTTCAAAAATTTTCTTTCTAAGTCATTACCCAAAATTTTCAGGTAATCGTTTGAAAACGCGCTCAGTCCAGAAACTCAACAGTTGGGCCTACAGTCGCAATATTATGCTGCAGGATGTTATGAATGTCTTCAAGGACTTTATGGATCCTACCTATAAAATTAAAGATGGTGAATGGCCTCAGAAAAGAGCGTTAAGATATTTGAAGAAGATTAATAAGTACACAGATACCTATTTTGATGAGGTGGACTTCAAGGCCTATATGAGTGAGTTTGTCACTGCATATTCACGAGGCATTGAAGAAAAAATTGAATTTCCAGTACAAGTGGATCAGTTCTTAAATATCCCTGACAAAGATTTTGATTTGAAAAACCTAATGAGGGAGGTCCATCGGCAGATTGATGAAATGCCTAGGAATGTCAAAAATTCCCGTCATTATCTTGCCCTAGTTAAATTAGTAGGAATTGAATTAGATCTACTACCAAAGATTTTTCAATTAAAGAGTCTTAGTGAAAAAGAGTTAGAGAGATTAGCTGTATTTCAGAGTATTAATGGTCGTAACGGGTATATTGAGAGACTCAATATGTTGAAAAAGAATTCTTTGAAACAGCAAGATGCATACGAATCAATTGGTCAAGACTTAAAGCGAATGCTTGGTTGGAATAGTAATATTAAATCTTGGAATGCTATTGAGCAATCTCCTATATATCAATTGGCAAATTCTGAGATTTTCTCTAATCAAAAAGATCAATTAGTAGCTCGAGAGGTTATTCAAGCAGTTCGGGCGCTTTACTACTCAATGTTTTTTATTTTAGGTAGTGAGTTATATTTCTCAAAAATATTAACTGAAGTTATTGATGCTGCAATGGCTGTATTTCAATTAGCCCCGCCGGAGATATCTTTTAGGTTAGATAATGAAATTCTGTTTAATGGCGAAGAGGGCGTTTTGATTGCAAGAGTTCATAACCCATCGCGATACCTAGCTCTGAAAAATGTACACCTATTAATGGAGAAAAATAATCTTCGTAGACTGTTGTTCTATCGCGGTGACAATATGCAATCATTAGACCTTATTAAGCCGCAAGAGGTTAAATACGTTTTTTTTAGATTTAGTACAATTGGTATAGGCACGGATTACCCAACAATGTTAGTTCGTTACAACAAAGACTTTGAAACTGTAGTCAGAGTTGATCCAATAGCTGTTAAACGCAAGGATGAGTTTTTAACAGATGCCATGGAGAGAGTAGAGAATTTTACGCAGAAAGACGTAGTTAATTCTTACTCAAGACTTAAAGATCGATTGAGAAGTTTTCAAGATAAACTCAACACTATGAGTTGGGAAAAGCGTACGAAAAATCCCAAGGTTAAGTAATAAATAACTTCTAAGCAGTACTTACTTTTACAGCATTCAAAGTGTGGTTTTCAGAAAACGTTGAGTTCGCATATTGAGATTTGACATCTAGAATACTATGGCCAACCGTAATCACAACATTTGGATGGGTATTCTTCTTAATCGTAATTATTGCTTCGCACTTCATTTTTAATAAAACATTAAGTTTATTCTGTTTTTTTTCAAGCTCTTCTATTTGATTTTTACAATCCATAACCTTATCTAGAATTTCTTGCAGAGGTGCCTTTTTATCCGAGGGAAGGTTATCCATTTGTTCAAAAATGGCTTTATTTTCCAAAATTTTCTGATTAAATCCTGCCAGACTTTCTTTCAAAATATTTTGATTTTCTACTACCGATGAAAGTCTTTGACGAACTATAAATTTGTCTCCTACTGTTAACTTGGTAGGAACACCTAGTTTAGAGCCTGCCTCCATGCACTCAATTCCACCAATTGCCTTGATGTCGCCGCCTACAATACTTCCTTTTCCAGAAACTGCCTCTAGTCTTGAGTAACAAGTTACATCCGTGTTTATCATGGAGGACTGAATATTTAAGTTACCGTGACATTCGAGATTAGCTCTCTCTGCAAAAGAAACATTGATATCTCCTCGGCACTGAATGGTTGCTTTACCTTGACCTTTCAAGCCTCCAGAAATCGTAATGTTACCTCCAGCAACTAGATGGGCTCCTTCAACTATACCTTTAACGTGAATATCCTCTTTAGCTTTCAGAGTAAAACCAGACAGGACATTACCCAAGACTATAATTGTTCCATTGAAGGTTATATTTCCTACATTTAAATCTACATCATGAGGTACAGTCATGATTGGTGATACTTCGATAATACGATTTCTTAAATAAGCTTGACCATCAATTTGAGAAAAAGCTTTCATGCCGTCTTGTTCCACTTCTACATTCTTGCCAGCAATAATTTTAGCGTCTTTAATCGCATCGGGAAGAATAGATTCTCCATAAATATCAGTTCCTGCAACGGGAGCGACTCCTGGAATTTTCTCAGCCAGAAGTTCACCTTTCTCCACATTATTTACCAGGTTTAGCTCTCTATGATTTATTTTTCCTTCATCATTAGCGACTAATTGAATTTTGTCATTAACTTTAAAGTGGTATTTGATTTCGGCGTTACGCCCTGGTTTGATCGGAGTGCCTCGAGCTATAATTTCTTCTCTTATAGGTATACTGGTATCATTTACTTTTGCAATAAGATCGGCAATGACTCCTCTTTTTACTCCATTAAGAATCCCCTCGTTGTCTAGCATTTCGTAGATTTGTCTCACCTCGAAAAGTCTTCCTTTGGTTTTTGGGATAATAGTCATAAAAAGATTGAGTTGATCATGATCAATATTGAGCCTTATCTCTTTGCTTTCACTCTCAATAGTTTTCTTAAATCTTAAGGGACTTTGATTAGACAAACCGTGCCTCCGCGAACCTCATGAAATTTACTCCTCTGTTAGGATGACAGTAAACAGGGTAATTTTTCAAATTTTCCATTAGCAAATAATCTTTAGATTGGTCCAATTCTAACTCTTTGTTCAAAACTGTCTTCAAAGTATGAACAGGCAGTAGTTGTGTCACTGATAACAGTTTTAGAATGTCCAATGGTGATTGTTACGTTGGGAAATACTTTAGAGTTTACTAACAACTTGGATTTAGTTTTCATTCTAAACAGCACTTCGAGTTTCTGAATCATAGTTTCTATGGATTTTATTTCTTCGCTAATTTCCTCATTCTTCTCAAGAACCAGGTTAAGTGTCTTAGCTAACTTTGCGGGTAATCTCTTAAGGTTGGCTTTAATCTGTTCAGGTTGTAAATCCTTCACAGATTTCATTTTTTCATAAACTTGCTTCTTTTCATCGAGTTGCGATCTTAAATCAACAAGACGCTGCTGAATAATTGCTTTATCTCCAATGGTAATTTCTGTAGGTACTCCCAGTTTGGTTCCTAACTCTTTGATTTCTACATTTTTAACTGCTGTTGTTGAGCCTCCAATAATTTTTGCGAAACTTAATTTCGTGTACGAAAAGCATGTTACCTCTGAATGCATAATTGAGGTTTCTACCATTAAATCGCCATGGCATGTGACCTTTCCTTGATCGATATATTTAACATTTAAATTCCCTCGACATTTTATGTGACCTTTATTTTGAGCGACAAATCCATTTTGGATTA
The DNA here is from genome assembly GCA_036339875.1 of bacterium. GTDB lineage: Bacteria > Muiribacteriota > UBA6191 > UBA6191 > UBA6191 > JAYZAC01. The sequence continues at coordinate 4,267 of JAYZAC010000047.1, forward strand.
CAATATCTCCACCAGCTGTCAGTTCGGCACTTTCCACCATTCCATAAATTAAAATATCGCGCTTAGCTTTGATTGAAAAACCGGAACGTACATCACCGTAAACTTGAACAGTTCCATTGAAGGTAATATTGCCTGTATCCAGACAAACATCACCATCAATCCTGAAAACAGGTGAGACCTGAATCATTTTCTTTTCGAGTTTTACTTCTCCATCAATCGTAGAAAAGCATCTGAGTCCGTCAGTACTAATTTCAGTGTTTTTTCCGGCTACAAAATCGACATCTTTTACAGGGTCTGGAAGTTCAGGTTGGCTGTATACATTGATGCCTGATTTGGGATTAATCTTTGGTGTTTTTTGTGCTAGAAGAGTCCCTTTCTCAACATTGTTGATGAGATTGAGTTCCTTAAAATTTATTCGCCCACTTTCGTCTTCATGAAGAACTTTCTTAGGTTCCATTTGAAAGAAATATTTAATTTTTGCATCTTCTCCAATCATTGGGCTTTTTCCACGAGCTATTGTTTTATGGATGAGTGGTTTATGATTTTGATTAATGTCATTGCATAAACCTTGAATTTTATCCTCATCAATACCGTAAGTAATATTTAAGTTTTCAAGTACAGAGGTGATTTCAGTTTTAGAAAAAGGAGAGCAATTTTGGGGTAATACAAGACTTATAAACACCTCCATCTTATCTTTTGAAACCTTTATTTCGATTGATTTTTGATTCTTATGTATTGTCGAGGGTGATGAGTCTTCAGCTTCAGATTTATTAATGGTTTTGGGTAAATTAATGGTGTGAACAAGATCGAAGGCATCTGCCTTGATTGGGCTAATTTGATGGTGTATAGAAGGGCTGATTTGACTCATAAGCAGCAGAATGTGATTATACATCCACCGGCGAGGAACATCCATATTTGACTAACTTACTGCAGTTAGAAATTTATTTCAACCGAGAAGAAATTGGTCGTTCATCGGCAAAATAGCTTTGTTTTCTCTCTGCCAGTGCGTTACGAATTGCTTGGTAATGCACCCATTCCGTTCGCAAATTTGATTTCCACTCTTGAATTTGCTCTGGATCTTCTAGTTCAGCGCCAGATTCTTGCAACATTTGATGATTGTGGTATCGCAGCCAAAGTTCACGCCTGAGTACATCTTCGGGCATCGATTTATAGCGAATCAGTTCTTCATCTGGAACCATATCAGCGAATGCTTCTACTTCCGCAATTTCTTCAGATCTTAATTCGCTGAGGTCGATTCCGGTAAGCTGTGGACTGAATTGCGTACGTACCCACTTTAAGGCCATATCTGCTAAATAGCTGCCAATTATAGAAAAGGCAACTACCGCAATAGGAGCAAATGGTCCTAAAAACGATCCTACAAACGCACCTAGAAAGAATCCTATAGTAGAGCCTATAGTTTGAGCAGCAACGGCGGTCCAATCAGTATCACGCCAAGTTCCAGTGGCAAATTGATGACCGACAGAAGCACCTGCAATTGCTCCCAGCACCTTGAAGGGCCCCGGTAGAAAAGATGTTAGTGCTGCTCCGATCATTCCCCCAGTGAAGCCTCCAGCGGTACCGGCCCAGAACTCCTCTGTACTAATAAACTTGAATGCTGCTTTGTAGTCCAGATTTGTTAAGTCACCATCATTTGCGATTGCTTGCTGAATCAAATTGTACCCTCCCGTGATGGCAACACTCATGGCTGCAAAAGAAGATCCACTCTTTACAAAGTTGGTAACAGGAGATGCTTTAGCTGTTTTTAATTCTGCTTTTAGTTCACTTTGAACTTTGTTCAAGCGTTCGATTTTATTTTTAATCTGAGTTCTACCTTCTTTGGTAGAAGTGGTCTTCAACTCTTGTTTTAGTGCGTTAATTCTTGTGGATGAATCTGTGATACTCTGATTGAGACCTTTAATTTGTTGAGCTTTGAGCTCCGTACCCATTCGTTTAATCTCAGATTGAGAAATTTCTTGTCGACCACCAGGTGCAAATCGTCCTTGGTTTGGACCGCTAGAATAGCGTGTAACTTTGTAATATTTACCATCTTTCCAGCGTTCGATCGTTGTAATGGTATTGCCGGTGCGCGCTACAACACCCGTCGACGGGTTGTTTGTACCGCTGATTTGACCTGGTATGCCTTGTAGAGCATTAAACGAGTTCAATGTATTCGCTGCATTGGCAGATCCGACGATCACACTCAATCGTTCGTCTTCTAAAGACCCATTTTCACCGAAATCCCTATGGCGGATAGTTTCAATTTCTTGTTGAACTGTCAGTAACTGTTGCTGATTAGATTCAACACTACGATCAATTAGGGCTATCGCACCGTCTATTTGCTGTAGACGTTCACTTTCTGCATTACTTAATTGACCAGATTGAGCGGCTTGCTCTAACAGATCCTTTTCCAATTCCAAGTTGTAGCGCTGTTCGGCACGCCTACGAAGCGTATCTTCATAATGCTGCTGAAGGGATAATTGGCCGAGTAATTCCGTATGATCAGCTTCTGATGCGAATAGGGGCACCAGCGGATTTAAGGCCAAGACGAAAATTAGTATTACGCAGATTGAGCGGTTCACAGTTAGTAACTACGTTATTATTAATTTAAAAGTTGCATTAATAGAACTAGATTATTTTGTAGGAGAATATTCATCAAAAAACTATCGCGAATACGACTCAAAAACATGAAGTATTTTTAAAAAATGTTTTAAAAGTTAAAAAATGGATCAAATTTAGTGATTGAGTTGTTACAATCCGAAGGTCTGGATTCACAAAGCTTAGGGAGCCTTGCATGCAAGACCATAAGGATTATTCGGCATATCTTTATATATTACCAGCCAGTCTGGTTATTTTACTGTTCCATGTTTTTCCCGTTATTTACTCTTTTTTACTATCTATTTTTCGGGG
>JAYZAC010000048.1:0-8137 GCA_036339875.1 bacterium
CCGTCACGGCCACAAGGTAATGGGACTTGAAGGAAGTCTTGAGCCCAACAGCCCTGTAACTGATAAAGATGGAAAGCTCGCACCATACTTCAAACCAATCCTTGTAGAAAATGAATTAGATTTTCAAGTAAATGAAACTGGTGCTGTAGTCGGACAAGGAATTGAAGTTTTGAAGGTTGTTTTCGAGAATACAAACAATCTTGTAAAAGATGGTAAAACCCTTTATCGATTAACAGATGGAAAAGCTGTATACAACTCTCAGCCAATCCTAAAGCAAGGTTTTTTAGAAACCTCCAATGTCAATGTAGTTAACGAAATGGTGAATATGATAAAAATTTCAAGAGCCTATGAAGCAAATTCAAAAATCCTCACAGGTATTGACGAGCGATTAGGACAAACTGTTAGAGAAGTCGGAACTCTCAGGTAAATAAGGAGTCAGTAATTATGATGCGCGCACTTTACGTTTCTGCTACAGGAATGCAAGCTCAAGATAAGAATATCTCCACGATCACCCAAAATATTGCAAATGTGAATACGAATGGCTTTAAGAAGAGGGTAGCTAATTTCGAAGACCTTCTTTATCAAACATTGCGTGAACCGGGTACAGAATTAGTAGATGGAATCAATTCACCCACAGGTATTCAAATGGGTAACGGTGTACGAGTAGTTGGCATCTCTAAAGTATTCACTCAAGGGGGATTTCAAATCACTGATAACCCCTTTGACTTAGCCATTGAGGGCGAAGGATTCTTTCAAGTACAACTTCCTGGAGGAAATATAGGCTACACTAGAGATGGAGCTTTTCGACCTGATGCTAATGGTCAACTAGTTAATGCTTCAGGCCTGCTTCTAGACCCACCTATCAATATCCCTGCGGATGCTAAAAATGTTACTATTGGAACCAATGGTGTCGTTTCAGTTATTCAGGGTAACAATCAGCAAGCGGTGCAAGTAGGCCAGATTCAATTGGTCAGATTTGTAAATCCGGGTGGACTTAACAATCAAGGTCGAAATATATTCACAGAAACCTTAGCCTCAGGCGCTCCATTGCCAGGAGTACCGGGACAAGCAGAGTTTGGTACTATCGCCCAAGGAAGCCTTGAAACGTCTAATGTTGCTATTGTGGACGAAATGGTTAATCTTATCGTTGCTCAAAGGGCATATGAATCAAATTCTAAAGGAATTCAAACCGCTGACACCATGCTTCAAACAGCCAATGGATTAAAACGATAATATAGGTGAAACGGGGGCTTAGCCCTTAACTTAAATCAATCGAGTCGCATTTTATAAAAAGATGCGGCTCGTTTTTGATTTACACAAAACAAAGCTTGAGAGAATTGCCGAATAGTTAGCTTTCTGATAACGTAAATCGAATTATATCGTTCGTGGCGATGAACGGCGAACACCTACCATCAAAACTGTCCGTTCATCGATGTCATTGGCATAGTCAACACCGAATAAAAATTTACGATCTTCACTAAATAAGAATCTCAACCGAGCTCTATTATTTAGATTATTCTCGAGTGACGGAAAAGACCAAATAGATTGACTACCCGCCTGTAGCTGGTAGGACTCACTGTTATTTACACTGAGAATATTACTTAAAGTTGCACTTCCACTCATAAAATTAATCGTACCAGTGCTTATTATTTCAGGAGCTACAACTGCTGCTGCTGAAGGTGCTCCAGTTGTACCCAATGTACTGTTATTTGATCTCGCTAACCATTGAAAAACTTCAAATTGCCCATCAACGATATTCGTATTTCGCAATGGACGAAAAAGAAAAGATAATCTATCTGATCCAATAGAAGTTGCCTCTCCAGTCATAGCCATACTTATATCAGTGTTTACAAACCATGTAGAATCCATAAACAATAATTTATCTCCATTGGTGTTAATAGCGTAAGTTGAAGCTACCGTCGGCATACTACTACCGTGAATTACACCTAATGGATTACTATGATAACCACTACCAGTGACATTACCATTTGAAAAATCTAGCTCTGCTGCCACAGTATTACCAAGGTGATTCATTGAGACATATCCCCACCTGCCTGTGAAATCAGAAGAGTTAAATGAGTGCTGACCCGAAGGTGTCGCTTTAAGCATTACACCTAATGTCGGTGATGAAGCGACGGTAGAGTCTAAGCTAAATACCGCTAAAGTACCGCCTGGCTCTGTTGAAAATGGAACCACGGAATTGACCCCGCTAGCGGCAGTCGTTTGGACCAACATGCTTCCAAGACCTGTATTATTCAAAGGAAAATCATAACTCACAATTTGAAACGTACTTGGAATAAAAAAACTGGGATTGCTATTAGCAAATCCACCATTGTGAGCTCCTTCAGGAAATCGTATATCTCCGGTGTGAACATGAGGGCTTGGCGTCGCAGTAGGACCAGCGGGGGAGTAGGCTACCGTAATTGAATTATAGAGACCTTGAAGGGAACGATTCGCTACAAAACCCTCCATCAATGTACCCTGAGGACTCTGAACAGGAACGTTAACAAAAGGCTCATCTTCGCCACTTCCACATCCAGTCAGGTAGAGTAATGTTAAAACTATAATAAATTGTCGTAGAATGAATTCCATATTATGGCCTACTTTATTTAAATCGCTTTAAAAAAATTTTGCCTATTATATAGAGAGATAACTTTACTGCAAGAATTGCGTATCCGATGACAAACCAAAATATTCTCGAAATCACTGATCTAAATGGATACGCTTTAGGCGTTTCCAAAAATGAAGCCGGCAAAATTGTGTTTGTTGATAGGGGACTACCTGGCGACATCGTAGAGGTCAATTATACTGAGCATTCAAAACGATTCTCGAATGCTAAAATTATAAAGATAATTAAACCTAGTCCGTGGCGAACAGACGCCTTTTGCTCACACTTTAACAAATGTAATGGCTGCCAAACACAAGGAATCCTAATTGATCATTATCTCGAAGCAAAGCAGAGTATCTTAAAATCTAAACTTAGAGGTCCCTTACAAGCTTTTAGTGAGAATAAGGTTTTCCCTTCCCCACTGACCCACTACAGGAATAAAGCAACATTTCAGTGGAATCCAAAATCTAATACACTCAGCTACCGCAACGAGTTAAATGAGGAAGTCGCCATTAACTCATGCCCAATATTGGATCAAGAAATTAATGATTGGCTTTCACACCTAAGTAATATCAAAAATTTACCCGATTCACCTTCTCGCCTTGTAATCAAACAACTACCTCAGCAAGGACTAGTATTAGGGGTACACGGGCAGCGACCTAATATGAAGGAGATTATTAATCCATTTATAGCTATCTATTGGCTTGAATATGAAAAGGTAGAAGCATTTGGTAAGTTACACTGGCTAAAAACACCACAAAAAATATTAACCGAAACCCTTGGAAACGTCACAATACCTTGGCATCCACAGAGTTTTTTTCAAACAAATCGGTGGATAGCAAATCAAATGTTTTCTACGATATCTGAATGGATTAGTACCCATAAAATAAAAGTCGTATGGGATTTTTATTGTGGAAGTGGGTGGATTTTACAATTCATTAAAAAACATATCGAAGTTGGATATGGTTTTGAGATTTCCAGCAATGCCATCAAGATTGCCAAACAAGTTCCAAACTCCGAAAATCTTCATTTCATTAAGTCTAATCTCCCATTTTTCCCAAAAGGTAATTATCAAACAGCTGACTGCTGGGTGTTCAATCCACCTCGAAAAGGAATTGGCAAAAAAACCATACAAACACTGTTTAATCAAAATCAATTACCGAACACTATGATATACATGTCCTGTAACCCAGAAAGCTTGAGTAACGATCTTAAGTTACTTACAAAATTTGGCTACAAAGCCGAAAAATGTAAGTTCTATGACATGTTCCCTTGGACCAGTCATTTCGAAGTACTTTGCCTTCTGAAAAAATCAGTATAAAAAGTCTCTTGTAATAGCTTGACAGGTGCTATTTATTGCATAGAATGTGAACCCCTTTGTAAATTGCGTCTTTCGGCCTTTTACAAAGGTTCTGAGAGAATATATGATTGTAGCAATTGATGGACCAGCCGGAGCTGGTAAAAGTAGTGTAGCTCGAAAATTAGCAGAGCGAGTGAATTTTCAACACCTCGATTCGGGTGCGCTCTATCGCTGCTTTACTTACATTGCTTTGGAATCGAACAAGGACGTTAGTTCTCCTGATGGCTGGGAACAGCTCATAAGTGATCACGAAGTTGAGGCAAATTACAAAGTGTTTCCGGCCAAGTTTTTCATAGATAGCAAAGACGTGAGTGAACTCATTCGTGAGAATCGTGTATCTAATGCCGTTGCATTGGTAAGCACTCATGCAACTGTGAGAGACGCTGTCGTAGAAACCCTAAGAAGCATCTCCACCACCGGCAATTTTATTGTAGATGGTCGTGATATTGGTAGTGTTGTATTTCCAAAAGCAGAGCTGAAGTTTTTTCTAACAGCAAGTATTCACGAAAGAGCTAAGCGCCGACATATTGAATTAAAAACTAAAGGCAGCAATGTGACTCTGGAGGAACTTGAAAATGAAATTCGCTGTCGAGATGAATCAGACAGCACACGGAGTCTAAGCCCTCTAATCCAGGCTAAGGATGCTGAACTTGTTGATAGTACTCGAATGGATATTAATGAGGTTATAGAATTAATTAAATTAAAAATTGAATCTCGCTTGTGCCAGCAAGAAGGAAGTCTTGAAACGATATCCGGCTAACTGGCGTGAACGAATGGGTACAGTGCCCTCGGATCCTCGATCCGTAAAAATTTTTTTTAGGAGTTGATGTATTGTGACTGATGAAATCACAAAAACAGAAGAGCCCGAAGTAGCTGAAGAATCCATGGCGGATTTTGAGGAGTACTGGGCAGTACCAACGACAGTAACCGTTGGAAAAATTTACACAGGAAAGATCGTTAGGATCGACACCAAAGATGTCTACTTAGACATACAAGCAAAGAACGAAGGTATTGTACCTTTGAGCGAGTTTGCGCGTGACCCACTGCCACCTTCATTGGGGCAAGAGGTAAGCGTCATGGTCGTCGAAAATAAAGACGATAGCACCCTGTTATTAAGTAAGGGCAAGGCCGAAGCTTCACGTGCTTGGGAACTTGCTGCTGATGCTTATGAAGCTGGAAAAACCGTTCAAGCCCATGTAATTAACAAGGTTAAGGGTGGACTGAACGCTGATTGTTCTGGTCTTAAAGCGTTCATTCCAGGTTCTTTGATGAGCCTTCATCAAGAGTATGATCTTGAGAAGTATGTTGGCAATGATTATGAATTCAAAATTATCGAATTCAATCGTCGTCGACGTAACATGGTTCTATCACGCAAAGAGATCCTACAAGAAGAGCGTCGCAAAAATATCGAACATATTTTTGAGACTCTTAAGGAAGGCGATATCTGCGAAGGTGTCGTTAAAAACATCACCGACTATGGTGCATTTGTTTCAATTGTTGATGGTCAAATTGATGGACTATTGCATAAGGCCGACATGAGCTGGGCTCACGTGCGCTCCGTGGCTAGTGTTCTCAAACTTGGAGACAAAATCCAAGTTAAAATCTTGAGCATTGATCGAGACAAAGAAAAAATCTCTCTTGGGGTTAAGCAACTTACTGATGATCCATGGGTAAGTATTGAAAGACGATTTGAAGTTGGTACTATGCACGAGGGTGTGGTTAAGAATGTAACTCACTTCGGAGTGTTCGTTGAGCTTGCCGAAGGAGTTGAGGGCTTAGTTCACGTCTCAGATATCTCTTGGACCCAACGAATTAAGCATCCTGAGGAACTTCTTAAAATTGGTGATGAAGTGAATTGTAAGGTCCTTAATTACGAAAAAGAGAGCCGTAAGATTTCACTTGGTATTAAGCAATGTGAAGAAGATCCATGGGAACAAGCTTTCGAAGAGTTTGAAATGGGACAAGTGGTCAGTGGAGAGGTTAGAAACCTTACTGACTTTGGAGTATTCGTGGAAATCCGTAACGGTATCCAAGGGCTCGTCCATATTTCTGATTTGAGCTGGTCTAACAAAATCACTCACCCCAAGCAAGTGGTAAGTGTGGGAGAGTCCGTAAAAGTGAAAATTGTTACTCTTGATCGTGAAAATAAGAAAATTTCACTGAGTATCAAAGAGGTAACTGAGGATCCATGGACTGATGTTTCCGGACGTTTTCCAGTAGGAGGTATCGTCAAAGGTAAGGTTACTGGATTGACTAATTTTGGTGCTTTCGTTGAGATTGAAGAAAACGTCGAGGGTATGGTTCATATTTCTGATTTCTCATGGAATGAGCATTATGATAATGCGGGCGACTTTCTTAAAGTAGACCAAGAGATTGAGTGTAAGATTCTTGAAATCGAGCCAGAGGTCCGTAAGATATCCCTAGGAATAAAACAACTTACAGAGGAACCTTTTGTTAAAATTACCAGAGAATATCCAATAGGAAAGGTATTCAAGGGCAAAATTAGCAATATCACCAACTTTGGTGCTTTCATTGGTATCGAGGAAGGAGTTGACGGACTTCTTCATGTAAGCGATATCTCTTGGACTGAAAAAGTTGATCATCCTAGCGATAAGTATTCTGAAGGTGATGAGGTAGAAGTTAAAGTTCTAGCCATTGACAATGAAGCACGTAAAATATCCTTGGGAGTCAAACAACTTTCCGATGATCCTATCGAAAAGTTCCTTACCCAAAATCCAATTAAGTCAATTACCAAAGCTACTGTCTCGGAGGTAAGTGGTGATGGTAGTGTGGTACTAAATTTAGGTAATGATGTTGAAGGACATGTTGTACCAAAACAAGCTCCAAAGGAATTGGAAGTTGGTGCTGAAGTGAACGCTAAGGTTTTAGAATTCTCTCATAGAGACCTAAAAGTTTACCTGTCAATCAAGCAAGCAGACCGCGAACTCGAACGTGGTGCACTGGAACAACATAACAAAACTACAGAAGCTAGTACTTCAAACGAAGGTAAAGAGGTACTTGGTGATCTAGCAAGCCTTAAAGCTGAATTGGAAGCTGAAGAGCGTGAGCGGCATGCTGCTACAGAACCTAAGAAAAAGGTTACAAAAGCCAAGGCAACTAAAGCAAAAGCTGTGGAAGAAGCCCCCAAAGCTGAAGCCACTGAAGCTGCTGCAGAAGAGTAATCTTGTGCTTAAATAGTTTTAGTTTCTAAGAAACTTGAAAGAGCCTCCCTAGGGAGGCTCTTTCTCTTACCAATACCTAATTCAACTCGCCACTTGATGGTGAGGTGGGACCACTTTGGTAATCTGACGAGTTAAAGTTGTGGAACACTTTTTACAATTCCTGAGTTCTAAATCCGTATCCATATACTGGAAAGTGTGTAGCGATCCAATAAGTTTAGTCTTCATAATGAACGATTCCTCAGTAAAATAGACTTCTCCGCAGCTGCAAATCTTAAAATAATTTGATTCTTTTTCGCTCATAAAGTCCTCATTTGAAGATGAATTTAGGTAAGAAATTTTTCACTGCCCCTAAAGGATATCGACAAAAAACCGGTCTTATTTAATATTTTTTTATAAACCTGTAAAAAACTGAAAAATAGGTCTTCGCATACTTTGTGTCCGCCAATAAACCCTGATATCCAACAATTTAGAGTACTTAAAACCCAACTTGCAAGCTAAGTTAGCTGCATAATTCCAATCATCCAAATCACTTGGACCCCGAGGAAGAAGTAAACATTTTCCGGATATAGGTGATAAGGTTCTGAGCAAACCCTCCACGGGCCCCACTGCACGAGCGGTAACTAAATCGGATTTTCCATTTAGCCCAACATACTTACGAACATCTTGTGGTTTCCAAGAAGAATGCTCGTACTTAACCCTTAATGATTCCAGCTTCAACTGGCTAACAATCCATCGAATTTGATCCAATTTTTTTCGACGAGCGTCAACCAAAATAAGTTGTTCGACATTCTTTAAAATCACTAGAGGAATACCTGGTATACCGCCACCAGTACCAAAATCTAATAGACTATTATAATTTCCATTAGAAAGAGTGCTTTCACGCAATGAGTATATGAGCAAAGCAGAGTCAATTAGATGCTTTAATTGAAAATCTAGAGTATTTTCAATTCTAGTTAGATTTACCCTTTGATTCGCCTCAATAAGTGT
>JAYZAC010000049.1:0-7850 GCA_036339875.1 bacterium
TATCAAATTACCGTCGATGAAAATAGTTTATTGGCCTTAATAAAAAATGCATCTAAAAGATGGATCCCTTCTCATTTAGCGTTAGTAAAAGGTGTAATGAAAGGCAATTTTAAGAAACACCGAAAAGAAATCTTTCAACTCTTTAACTTAGGTTTTAATGGTGCTCAAAATGAATTTTATAAGGATATTAATGAACTCAAGGCATTCTACTATCGTTATTGGCAGCGCTACCCATATGAGGCTGATAAAGAACTCGCCTTTAAGTACTTAAACGAAGCCCGTAAAGCTCAGCAGCCAATGGCAATGACGGATTGGGCCATAATCAATCTAGATAACCAGAATGAACAGGCTCATAAATTATTGAAGTTGGCAGCACAAGCGCAAGAGCCCACGGCAAATGCATTCTTGGGAAGTTTATATTTGAGTACAGATTCGGGATTTACAAGGAATGAAGCACAGGCTCTGAAGCATTTGAGAGCGGCATGCTCCTCAAAAATAGTCACCAGCTGCTACCAGCTTGGTACTTTACTAAGTGAGAGTTATGACATCCCTAGAAACCTGAACACAGCTTTCAAACATCTAAGTTATGCGGCATTTAATAAACATGCGAATGCCCTTGAAAAAGCTTTGAATTTAGCACGCTTGCACCCCAGTATAGTCGTTCCCTCAACTCTAAAAAAACTTCAGAAAATAGCACGTCAAATTGAGTCGACCAGTTCAAATATAGATGCTCCTGTCAAACGTCCATGGCAGGTTTTGTTAGATCGGTCTATGAAAACTGATGATCAATCAGAAAAATCTAAATTACTAGACCTCTCTAGAAAAAGTTTGTTAAATGAACCTGTTGAAGGTTTTGAATTAAATTACAATCAACATCAAATTGAACATGAATCTTTCAAGTTACAAATTAGCTCTAATCCATTCGATACTCTTGACCAAATGAAAAGTTCTTGGGAACTATTGCAGATATCTCAAGCCACGAAAACATTAAAAAATTTCTTCCTATTTGATGGTATAAAAGTCAATTGGGGTAACAATCTAAAGCGATTGGAGAGACTCGAGCGAAGCCTAGAACTTCATTATAGATTGCAATCAATGAGAATTTACGAGGATAGCTATGAATTTTGGAAAACCAATTTTGACGCTATCGATGAATACTTTAGCTCACTTATTAGTTATAAGAGAGCTCACAAAAATCTTACTGGACTATCTTCTGATAAATTTGAAACAACATTGCGTCATCGTCGCGCTGAAATAGCATTGAGGCTAGCATCTATCGATCATGAACTAGGTCACCTTGAAGCTTGTAAACAATGGGTAGCTAAGGCTAAAAAAGACAATCACCCTATTCATCAACTAGTCCAAGGTCGGATGCTTGTATCAGCTGAAGTCAATCTGCGTAATGATACTTTGGCATGGCAACTTTTAATCGATTCTGCTGGCACAAGTCCTCATATAGACTCACAAAGTTCGTTACCTTTACCTGGTGGAAAAGCTGAAAGTTTACTACTCTTATCCAAAATGGTGGCTAATCGAAGATCACCAAAGAAATACTGGGGAAAAAAACATGAGTATATGTTCCTAAAAGCTGCATGCTATTTTCAACCAAGATATAAACATCTGTTGACAAAACTTGGTAAACAAATTGATCCACGTTTGGCGCTTCAAGCCGAGAAGCTCGCATATCGCTGGATTAAAAACGGTGACAAATAATAATTAGCTTATCTATCTTTGCTAAATTATTTACAGGAGAGTTACAATAGAGTAGGAGACACCACATGTGCGAAGTAATTACCGATAATCGCCGATTCGTAAGTCTTAAAAGTACGAATGGAGAGTATTTAGTCATTCCTTATTCTAGTTTTTGCTGCAAAGATGTACCAACTGAGCCAAAAGTTTTCTTAGGGGATACATGGATCAATATTGATTGGTATAGCCTGAAATTTCATAATTCACTTCCTAAAGCTTGGTCACGAATCGAAGAAGAAACCGCCGAACCATTCTGAACGAAGGATTTATATTATCCCCTATTAACCAAGGTGTATCGTAACCCTTATGCTATTAATGGGATTAAGTTTTATAGCTGGATTCGTTTTGACCTATTTCTTATTAGGATGGGGAGGCGGTAATTTCGAATTATTGAGAAGACCTCCATGGATCCAGAGAATTTCAATTTTCGAATGGCTTTCCCAAAATAAAGATCTTGAATCAGAAATTAGGACAAAAACATCATTACCTGATGAAAATCAGCTGAAGTCTAAAATGTCTTTGGCTCCAGGTACTCTTGATAGTCTTCAATTACGAGACGGTTTTGAAGAAAATAAGATCGCATTGAATCGATTTAATGAAACGCTTTTGAAGGTACTAGAAAAATTTAGAAATAAAGATAAAATTCTTTTATACGAATTACTGTGTACCGAGTGTCTTCTGATTTACTTACCTTATTTGGTCGACCAACAAGAAGACTTGAGAAAATATAAGTTTTTACAACAAACAGCAGATTGGCTTTGCTATAAGAGCAGCGATCGTGGGCCGATTAAAATTGGTTTAATTCTTCAAGGACTGAGTCCTCAACCACACATACAAAACATAATAACTTTAGGCTGTCATGATGAGACCGCATATTGGGCGGGTATTGCTTTGAGATTATCCGAGACAGATTCAGATCAAGGCTTATTCCAAATAATGAGTAGTTTGCAAGGTTGGGGAAGAATTCAATGCATTCGATTACTTAGTGAAAATCCTAATACTGAAATCAAGAAATGGTTATTAGCTGAAGGTTATAAAAATAATATCCTTTTTGCTGAAAGTATTCTCGATATTTGGCATTTTTCAAAACCATTAGAAACTTTTAATTCTCAGCCAGAAATAGACATCAATGTATGCCTCGGACTATTAGAAATTTATCAAGTAATGTTGACCCAAATTCACCCTTTACAATTAGCTCAATGTCATGGTTTTGAAGAATTATTAATTGTACTTACAAACGAACTTAGCCGAATGCAATCAAAGAATAAATTCAGTAAAGATATGATGAAGAATCTTAGTACTTATAATTCTTGTAGAGCCATTCAAATGGTCTTAAATGAAAGTTTTATGGATGTACCACCCTTTAATGGGCTCGATTTCACGGTATCAGAAGTTAAAAATATCCTAAAATGTTTTGTTGAAATAATTGATAATGATATAAGTACTTGGAAAGCTGTAATAGATAAGGAATTATTCAAAGATTCCATGGAGAATTATGCTGAAGCCTGTAGCGCTGCCAATGAATTAGGTATGGATATTTGGCCTCTTCATCAACAACGCTTGATAAATGACCCTCGTAACCCTCTTCTATGGTCAGCCCTTTGTTCAACTAACGATATGAGAAGAGCAGTAAAATGCATCGATATTGCTGTTAACATTCTTCCATTAAACGAAATTGCCACAGGCCCTAAAAATCAACACGGTATCCCGCCTGGCTCCCAAAGTCACTATTGTCTCCAAATACTGCTAAGCCATATGCAAAACTTCCCAGGTAAAGGTCGCGAATTAATTATGGCAGGACTGCGCAGTCCACTAATTATTAATCGATTGACCGCAATGCAAACCTTAGATTGCTGGAGAGACATGCAATGGGAGGATTTCGATTCCTATTCCGAGATACTATCGAATGCTTTGAAGTGTGAAATAGAACCTTCACTCAATTTACGTCTTCAGAATCTTTGTAGTAATCGTCATATGGAAGAAGGTATCGATGAATTAGATATGGAACCCGAACAAGCTAGACAGTATCTTCTCGACGACAGAGGCATAAAATACTGGGAACCAAATAATTAATACTTATAAAAACTTTATTCATCTAATAGAACGGTATGGATGATTCTCGATCTATCTGAATATCATGCAAAATTACATGGACTAACTGAGTTATTCGTAGATATACAAGTCCTGATTCTGAATCTAAGTTCTCAAAAGCTCTGAAATCCAAAGGTAGGCTCAGACATCTTATTTTTCTTAGCTTAGCTTGCCCCATGGGGTCGGGCTGCTCCCATGAGTTAGTTATAACCATGGTTGGGTCACCCACCTTATTACCTAAAGACGCTTTAAGGTAGACACCTAATCTATCATCTTCGTATCCAGCAAGTAATTCTGGTTCACTTATTCTCCAGCTCTTACGATCAAAATCTAATGGACGTTTTAACCAACTTAAACGAGCCATATATTGATTAAAAAATTCAATGAATTCAATCATAGATTGACCATGTCTTTTCGCATTAACATGGTTAGGTTGATAAGGATAGTTACTCTGCCCCAAACCTCTGTTTTCCTGTATTAAACCTTGAATTAAATAAAAAAAACCTTCTAGAGCTTGCAAGCCCCATTTTGTTCCTGGGTCTAGTAGAGACAAATTATCTGGTAAATCAAGATTTGCCACTTCTTCATACTTACCGTCTTCTGGCTGATTAAGTAAGCTGAGTCTTTGACGTGGCTCCCGATAAAGTGAATCTTGATTTGTGGAGGAGTTATAACTCAACACCAGCAAACTTCTATTTAATTTAACACTATATTGAGCCTGAACATAAGGCTCCTGATGCTCTATTCGTTCAAACCTAAACTCGACATTTTGAATGCCCATCCAATCGAGAAAGAATGACTCTAAAAGTTGGCTGAACTCTCTAAATTGTATTAAGTCCTGAGAAGCTTGAGGGATGCTTTGACCCTTATTACGCCATCGAAAATAATTTCTTTTCCAATTCTGGACTACATCAACGAAGTTCAAATTTCATCGCTCCTATTTAATGAAAGAAGTTAGAGTCGTGAGTATATCTATTTGTATAAAAATAATACTCAAAAATCAAAATTATTTATTGGTTTGTCTCGTTTCTGAAAATATCTAAATAAAATATATGGGTTACTATATTTCGATTTATAATTACTAACACTTTGATTTACCAGAGGGGTGTCTGTTTTTTGATAAACTTTCCCATCTAAATCTAAAAAAACTTTCATTAGTTTATAATTCTGCTGAAATTCCTGATCTTGAATTAGTTCATAATCGGATAAAAACCAGGCATTTCTCGAATTAGTTCCGTCAGCAGGACCGAGTATAATGAAATCGGGATTTCGGGAGAGTACGTAATCTCCATCCCCCTTAAAATGACCTGGAGTGCTCTGCCAAGGAACAGTTATACTAGTAATATTCCTACGCGCTATTACTGAATCATTAAGTCCTAACATATCTATAAAACGATGAGAGGGCGCATAATATGGTGTTGAACCAGCGGTATTTAAGGCGATTAAAGCATCACGATTCCATTCTGAAGATATGTATTTACCAACAATTGTACCGTAAAAGGAAGCTAGGTCTTCCTCTTGAGGATTCAGTTCGGGCGAAAATATTTGCATGAACGATAATGAGATTACAAAGAAACTAATTATTAGATTTTTACTGGTGGTATTTTCACCAAAACTTGATAATAAATAAGTCAGAATAATACTTATTAATGGCACAATTGGAGCCATCATGCGAAAAGATTGCATATGGTCTCCACCAGCTATAAAAACTATAAAACCAAGATAAGCCAATATCAGCATAACGAGGTAATTCAATCGAAAATCAGATAAGGATTTATAGTAACGATCGACTAATAAAATACAAATTAGAATCAGAAAAAATGGAAAACTAGTCAAATAATTTAGAAAATAATAGATTCCATTATTACACTTTAGTTCAAATGGTATGCCAGACTTCGCATAGAATGTATTGGGTACAAAATCACCGTAATAACTGACTTGCCAGACGATATAAGGGCTCATGGTAAGAAAGCAACCGACCAAAAACATAATCAAATACAATGCTAATTTACGACTAGCGCTAACTCTACTACCTTGAAATATACCTGAAGAGACGTCTCCCTTTTGGTACAAACATTTTAAGTAACTCCAAAATAAAAAAGCGCTTGTAACGCCTATGAATAGAATTCCATCTGGTCTAGTTAAAAATGCGAATCCGAAAAACACGCCACTACACAAAAACCCTAAACCACTGTGTTTATTTTCAAAGGAGAATAAAAATGTAGATGAACCGACCAAAATAAAAAATCCAAATACAACGGTCTCTAAACCTCCCAGAGTCCAAACAATGACGGAAGCAGATGTCATGAATATAACAACTGGTAAATGCCTCAAATCTTTACAATATTGAGACTTAAATAGATAGCCACAGTACCACAGTAAAATAGCGGTAGCTACATAAGCTGTAATGCTGATTAACCTGGCAGCAAATACTAGGTCTAAACCTAAATAGCCCAGCGTAGATATGATAATTAAATACAAAAAGTTTGTATATCCTTGGACAAATTCACCTTCGTTCCAGACTAGACCATGCCCTGATATCCAATTATTTGCATAGCGAAGTGTGATGTAGGCATCATCATGAAAAAAATTCCAATTATTGACAAAAATAGATATTGATAGCAGTAGAGCAATTGCAACTGATATTACTTTTATAAGAAATACGGATTTATTATGAGCTTCGTCTTTGTCAGTGCTATTTAATAGAATCCTGTTCATCAATTTCCATCTGAATTTTTTCAAGTTCTGTAGCGTGCTTTTCCCATTCAGCAAGGGCCTCGCGAAGTTTTTTCTCAAGCTGGTTCTTCTTTTGCATTACATCTTTTTGTTCGGCTTTTGATAACTCAGAAAATTTTTCATAATCAAATAGTAAGGCCATATTTTCTTCATTCTGAGTCTCTAAAGATAAATATTTGTTCTCTAGCTCGTTAACGATACGAGTTTTTTTCTTAAGATTAGACTTTATACGCTTTTGCTCTTCATAGGTAACATTATGCTTTAGTTTGGTTTGCTTAGTTTGAGTAGATTTCTTGGCTGCAAGAAGATAGTCCTCGCGTCCTTTTTGTAAATACTCTTCGTAGGTACCAATGAACTCTTCAATTCCACTTGGTTTAACGAGAATTAGTCGATCAGCTACGGCACGAACTAAAAAACGATTATGACTCACTACAATTAAAGTACCAGAATATTCTTGAAGTGATTGCGCTAAAGATTCTACTGTTTCGAGATCTAAATGATTGGTCGGTTCATCCATTACGAGCACATTCTGTTTTTGTTTCATGATTCGCGCTAGAACCAAACGTCCGCATTCTCCACCACTCAAGGCAGCAATTTTTTTATCCGCTTCTTCTCCAGAAAATAACACTAAACCCAATAGTTTACGACTACCAGAGATTCCCAAAGAAGGTTCTTGGTCCATTACCCAGTCTGCTAAAGTCTGATTTTCATTCAAGACATCATGATGATCTTGTGGAAAATATGCCGGGTGAGCTTCATATCCCCACTCAACCTCTCCATCATCTCCTTTTAATTGATCCATGATAATTTTCAGAAGTGTGGATTTACCAACTCCATTAGGACCAAGAATAGCTACTTTTTCACCACGACCAATCTCAAAGTTAACATTATGTAATACCCGATTATCCCCAAAACTTTTGGTAATTTTTTTAATACTAAGTGGTGTTATTCCGGGTTCTCTACAGATATCAAACTGAAAGTGAGGTGCTCGTCTCGATGTTTGAGGAATTTCAATTTCCTCC
The DNA here is from genome assembly GCA_036339875.1 of bacterium. Classification (GTDB taxonomy): domain Bacteria; phylum Muiribacteriota; class UBA6191; order UBA6191; family UBA6191; genus JAYZAC01. Next base: position 7,599 of record JAYZAC010000049.1, read on the forward strand.
AGCTTTTGCAGTTGTTTACGTTTTGACTGAGCTTGCGTTGCCTTGCTGGCTTTAGCACCAAACCTCTCAATAAATCTTGAAAGTTCTTCGCGACGTTTGTCTTGATTCACACGAGTTTTATCCAATATCTCTATATCTTGCAGTTTTTGATCGATAAACTTGTGATATGGACCACGATAGACTCGAATATCTTGATAATCAATATCAAGATAATATTGGGAAACCTTATCTAAAAACTCATGATCATGACTT
>JAYZAC010000050.1:0-30135 GCA_036339875.1 bacterium
CTTGAAATGGGAGAAGGATACTTAGATCGTACTTTAGAACTGGATCCAACTCACAAAAAAGCTCTAATCGCTAAAGCTAGACTAGCTATGCGAAGGGGTCAAATGCGTACTGCAACTAAACTTTATGCGCACTATGTCAAAAACTATCCCACAGATATGGATATAAGAGCCGTTTTAGGCAATCTATACTTTCAGCAAGGCCTTGATGAAAATGCAAAATTTGAACTTTTAAAAGCAGTTAAACGTAATCCTACTTCGAAGGTTTTGTATCATCTAGGAGTCATTTACCATCGTCGAAATAATCTCAAGAGAGCTCAAAAATTCTACGATAAAGCCCTTCAAAAAGATCCGAATCATGTAGATTGTTTGGTGAGTATGGGGGAGTTATTTGAACGCGTTGGACAATCTCGACGGGCACTATTGCATTTCGAAAGAGCTTACGGATTAGAGCCTGAAAATCAGTATATTCGCAAAAAAGTAGTTAAGTTACGACGTGGTTGAATAGTCTAGTGTGTGATTATAAAAACTACAAGTCGGCTTACATTGCTATTTTAGGTTTACCAAATTCGGGTAAATCGACACTCCTAAACTCACTCGTTGAGAAAGAATTATGCATAACATCTGATCGTCCACAAACTACTCGAAATAGCATCTTAGGTATAAGGCATTCCATCGACTACCAAATGCTCTTCCTAGACACTCCGGGGTGGCATCAGGGTAAACTTAAAATCGACAACTTTTTTCGCACGCAAGTGGAGCAAAGTATATCTGATGCAGACTTGATACTTTTTGTTATCGATGCTCGCCACCCGAAAGAACATAAAAACCAAGAATTCTTAGAGTTCCTAACAAAAAAAAGTAACAAACCTGTCATTTTAGTACTGACGAAAATTGACTCTATTAAGCAATCAGCTCTAATTGCATTAATGCAAAACCTGCACTCCCAATTCACTAAAGTAAAAGAATTAATTCCCGTTTCAGCACAAGAAAATAAAAATGTTGAAAACTTGATAAATCTCCTTTTAGATAATATGCAACCGGGTCCCCCTTATTACCCTCCGGAATACTTTACTGATAAATCGACTTCTTTTCTTCTAGGCGAATTTACCCGCGAATATTTATTCCGAAATCTAGACCAAGAGGTTCCGTTCTCTTGTGCAACTGTAGTTGAGGAGTTTAATGAAAGCGATAATCGCATTAATGCACAGATTTCTATTTATGTTGAAAGAAAGGGACAAAAACTTATTTTACTAGGGCCCTCGGGTGCCCTTATTCGTGAAATCAAGTCGAAGACTATTCAAAAGGCACGTAAATTCTTCAAGAAAAAAGTTGACCTTCAAATATGGGTAAAAGTTAAGGCTAAATGGAGACAAGATGCAAATATCCTGTCACAAATTGGATATAAACTTGGCTAGAAAATACTTCATTTCTTGCAGTAATACGGGCTTTTTGGTATCTATTTAGCCTTATGTCAAAACTACCTCCATTTCTTAAAAATGTTTATCTGAGTGGATTTCAGCGCGATGGTCTAATCACCGTGCTAATAGATGATCAAGAAGAGGTTGACTACAAAAAATTTCGTAGCAACTCATACATATTCAATAATCCCCTTGTTAAACTCCGCTTTGAGTTCACTGAGGAACCGGAAAACTTTCAAATACAGGGTAGCTTCGGCGAAAATCCAATTCGAGTAGTAAAACCCAGAGGTGATAAGGGTGAGGTGCTGGTAGAAACTGGAACAGAACGAGTCAGAACCAGCCCCTTACACCGTGGCAAAAATGTTTTTAGGATTTCTACAGGTGATGGACAGTTTTGGGATCTTGTAATTTATCACAAAACTGTCATTAGAGATTGGGTTGAGGGTCTTGCTAGAGCTGTTATATTAATAGTAGGACTAAACACCTTCGTGATTCAAGGATCCTACATCCCTTCTGCTTCAATGATGAATACTCTCATAGAGGGTGATTACATATGGGTAAATAAAGCCGCATATGTGTTATCTGAACCACAGAGAGGTGATGTGGTCGTCTTTAACTTCCCTTTGGATCCAACACGTGACTTTATCAAGCGCCTCATCGGAATACCGGGTGATAAGATTAAAATTCAAAATAAAAAACTCATACTAAATGGAAAAATAATGCAGGAAGATTTTATTCTTCAAGATTATGCATTAATTCTTGCTGACCCGAAACTACAGAAAGAGTCCAATTTACCTCCCCCAGCAATGATAGAAATGCCAATCGAACTTTTATTCTCGGATGGCTTAAATACTATATTACCTGCTGATTCCTACATTGTTGAATGGACACCTGATTTATTATCTTCCAAAAAGAATCCATTCATTGCCATGAACCCTAAATGCGGAGTTGGAGATAGCATCGATTTAAAGGAACGAGTCCCAGGTAAAAGCCGCTTTTCGACTCCATTGAAGATCTTAGCAACAGCCGAACAAGAAACCCCTCTACAGTTGAAGGAAACTGGTCTCATAATTAATCAAGAATTAGTCGCATTTGGAAAATTTAAAGTCTTTCAACGTATTGATAAAGTTCCTTCAAATCAAGATTTCATAAACCCTGCAAACACGATGGAAGAACTTACAGTACCTGAAAATACATACTTTGTAATGGGTGACAATCGAGACAACTCTCAAGATTCGAGATTTTGGGGATTTGTTGATCGATCTAATCTCAAAGGTAGAGCCTTCTTTCTATATTTTCCTTTTGGTCGAATGAAATCGATTAGACGCCGATTTGGTAAACCTTCGTTGACCACAAAGCCCTAAAATGTAATGTATAGTTTTAAATTAGTATCGCTATTATTTTTTTCTTACTTTCTTGCAATTAACACATGGGCATCCACGAATGACTTTATCGAGTACAAAAAGCGTTATGCACCTGAGTCAAATGCATTGATACCTCCTAGTGAGGCAACTTTGAAAAAATACGAATCTATGAGTGGAGCTCAAAGAGCTCTTTTCATGGAGCGATATTTTTCTCGATTTACTTATCAAAATGCACGTAGAAGCATTCTAATGCAAGTGGATGAACGTGGTATTGACGCTGTATTACAAGTTTATCCATTACGAATTGTCAAACAATTTACGAGAATCCGTACCTATGAAGTGGTTGTTCCAAATTTTACTAATCCTGACGATTTCGTGGCAGATCTTAAATCAAATTTTCCTGGATTAAGTGTGGAGAAAAATATTGAAATTCGCAGTTTCGCTAGCGATCAAATATCAACAGATATCATTAAAATACTTCAATGGGATAGATTAAAACAATCGATCAATGCTGATTTTGGTTTACCAAACAAAAAAATTAAAGTGGGAGTTTTAGATACAGGAATCGAAAACCATATTGATTTACCGCCTATACAAGGAGCTACAAGAGATCGCAACGGCCATGGTACTCATGTAGCCGGACTTATCGGCTCAATTTCTGGTAATCACCTTGGAACTGATGGAATTACTGCAGAAGCAATTCTTTCCAACTATCCGGTTCTAGGACCCAGTGGTAAAGGCAACCTGCTCGATTTAATTTCAGCACTCATGAAAGCTTGGCGAGAGGATTGTAAGATTTTACAGCTCAGTTTAGGCACTTACGAATACTCACGCATACTGTATGATACTTTGACTTTTCTAGCCAAACAAGGTGTCGTTATGGTTGCTGCTGCAGGTAATGATTCTCGAAGTGAACCTGCATTGCCGGCTATGCATCCACTGGTAATTGGAGTGGGGAGTCATGATTCCGATAGAAATCAGAGTCTGTTTAGTAATAGAGGCATAAATCAGATAGTTAGCCTTCCCGGTGAAAACATTATTTCAACGCTTCCTAATAATCAATTCGGTCCAATGACAGGAACCAGTATGGCCGCACCATTACTTACTGGAATATTGGTAGAATTGCTCTGCCGTCGAATTAATACTATTGAAATAAGAAAGTTGATGGATGTTTTCGCGGAGCACGCGAAAGAAGTAACTGCCGAGAATAAAAAGCAGCATGCTCCTTTTGATGGTTATGTTTTTGTGAAACTTTACAAACCGATACACCAATAAATTTTGCGAACTTTTGTTTAAGATGTAAGTCTAACTACCTTATAAGTGCTTTCAATGGATCCTTTATGCTAAATATTCATAAATTTATAATCATTTCTCTGATTGCAAATTTATTCCTTCTCCATATGACATTCTGTGGGTCAGCAGGAATTAAAAATGGAAACATCAGAGGTCTAGTTTTAGACAATAATAGAAACGGACTTCCAGGTGTATCTGTTCTATTAGTTAAAGAGGGTAAACCACCCATTATTCGAACAACAATTAGTAATTCTAAAGGGGAATATTATTTCAACAGTGCACCCATCGGTAAGTATTCACTGGGTTATTCTAAATTGGGATTTAAATCTATTTTAGTTAATAAAACCAACACTGGTGTTGAAACTGCTTTTGGAAATCAAGTTAAGACTTACGTGGAAAGCGGTTCCTCTGTCAGAATTCCTGCAATTACGCTAAGGTCACTAGGCGCCTTTGGCTTAGCTCCTGTGGCATTAAAGCTAATTGATCAGATCACTGGCGAACCAATAAATAAGGCTAACGTTATCTTAGGCGGTCAGTCCGGAAAGAACTCACAAGCTAACGGTGAATTCAAATTGAAAATTACGATTCCACCTACAAATGAAAATTTGAAACCTTTCGACTTAAAAATCTCAGCACCCGGGTTTGAAAGCCTTAACGACAAATTATCGATTGTTCCTCAGCAGAAAAATTCATTTATAATATCTTTGGACCCTATTACGGCAACCATAGAAGGTCAAATAGATTTTTCTGCTTTTCCCTTTGCAAATCTGGATTCTATAACCAGCATCTCGGTATCCAATATTCCATCTGATCTTCTTGACCCTAAAATAGATTCTACAGGACGGTTCAGTGTCAAAGTTCCAGTATCCACAGAGAATAATATTAGAAAGTTCGATATAAACATTAAGACTCGAGGATTTGAAGCTATCAAAGTACCAAACGTCACCGCGCCAATGGCAGGAGCTTATACAATAATCCAACCTATTCGAATAGTAGCAGTCACAACTCCTGTTACTGGGAAGGTTCTATCAAATCGTGGCTCAATCCCAATTCCATCAGGAATCAATCAAGCCTTCATAAAAGAATTAGGTTTAACAACGAGCATCAACGCTGGAACTTACCTTTTTCAGGCTATTCCAATTGGAATTAATTTGACCGTTGAAATAATTATTATGAATAATTTCGGTGGCATAGAAAAGGGTTCGCTAGACTTTCTAACAACCATTAATAGTCAAGGAAATTTCACTTTACCAACAGTTATAACTCAGCCAATTAAAAGTCTAGATAACAAACAACCCTAAATTCCCTTTATTCAGCTCACATTCCCAGTTATAATCGGGTCTTCTAAATTCAAGATCAATCGTATCAATGAGAGTTATAAATTTCCGCTTAAATAAAGTTAACTACAAGTTAGCCGGTACTTTTTTGTTACTGATGCTGACAACAGCAGTCCCAATAGGACTGTTCTCACTCACTGAACAAGAGAAATTGATCCGTTCTTACATGAATAAAACCGATGAAGCATTCGCTAATTTTATAGCAAGTCATGTTATAGGAACCCTCAGGTTAACCAGAGTCTACATGGAAAAATACTCTATGCAACCTCAATTTCTTGAGATGAAAATTGAGCATATTCAAAATAGTCTACAAGAATTTGTTAACAAAAATCCTCTTTACAGGGGAGCTGGAGTTTATGATCATAAGAAAAACTTGATTGCCAAAACTACAAGATTTTTAGAGGTTCAAGACTTACGAGCACTATTCTCAAAGTCATTACTCCATTTGTATGGTATGAGTCTTTATGAAAATCTACCAAATGACTCTTTTGGGGTGAACAGAAAAAATCACCCTCAACTAAGAACTTTAATTTATAAAAATAACAGCATTCAAGGTGTCTTAATCGTTCAGTTAGACATGTCTTTTTATCAAAAAAATCTTAATGATCTCAAAATATTTCTTGAATATACTAACGAATATTCAGATATATATATCCTCGATGATCACCGAAAAATTATCAGTAAATCAAAAAATAGTAAGCACAAAATCGGAGATATTCTACCTTCCAGTTTTTTATATAGAAGCGGTGCATATGTCAAAGATCTTCAAGAAATTTTGGGAGATAACGGTACCTCGGCTCAAGGACATGATGATACCCCTCCCTGGCAGGTCGTATTCGTACCCAAAGGAACTAGTTCTGAAAATCTTAAAAATTTCAAAGTGACTTTCGCATATTATGTTCTTATTTTTCTTTTTATTGCAGCGACATTAGGATTCTGGGTAGCTGGGAAAATAACGAAACCCGTTCGTCGATTGGTGTATTCTACAGAAAAGATAGCTCTGGGTGATTTAGACGTTCAAGTTTCTGCTTCGTCAGATGATGAGATTGGTGAATTGGCAGAGAAATTTGATGTAATGCGCAGAAACTTGCGAGATTATCAAAACCACTTGAAAAAGAAAATTACTGAACTTCAAACCCTTTATCAAGTAGGCACAATAGTATCGAGCGAGCTCGAATACAGTATATTGTTGAGAACAATACTGGATACTGTAATTGATGTGATGGCTGCAGAAAAAGGATCTATAATGATCTACGATGAGAAGACAAATTTACTAAAGATAGCCATGGCTAAAGGACTTCAAAAAGATGTGATTCGTAAAACAGTTTTAGCTAGTGGTGAATCTGTAGCGGGACATGTCTTTCAAACTCAACAACCCATGCTCGTCTTGGATACACTTAAAGATGATCATTTTGTAAAACTAAAACGTAAAAATATAACACCTGGAACAATGTTGTCCGTACCATTGGTTAGTAAAGACAGAGCATTAGGAGTGATGAATATTTCTAAGTCGATGCCTTACAGCTTCAATGATTACGATCTGAGTTTATTTCATGCTATTGCTAATATATGTGCTACCGCAATGGATAATGCTCGCTTATATAAAATGGCAATTACCGATGAAATGACTGGTTTGTATGTAAGACGATTCTTTTATCAAAATGCTAATCATTTGATAACGAAATCGAAGGAACCTTTTGCACTAATAATGTTAGATATAGACCATTTCAAAAATTTTAATGATACTTACGGTCATCAATGTGGTGATAACGTGCTTATTCAAGTTGCCAGAACAATTGCTAGCTCGGTAAGAGATTGCGATATCCCCTGCAGACTTGGTGGCGAAGAATTTGCAATCATATGTCCAGGGCAAAATGCTCAAGAGGCAGAAACACCATCCAATCGGCTTAGAGATTTAATTTCGCAAACTCCATTAAAGCTTAATAATAATGATAATGCTAATATTACGGTCTCAATAGGAATTGCCTCTTATCCAACAGATGCTGGCGATATAGAAGACTTATACGAAGCTGCCGACAAAGCACTATATCATTCCAAACAAAATGGTCGTAATCTAGTAACCACGTATGAAAATTACAAAGTTAATAGATCTAAAACTGACCGCAATAACAATGCAGAATTAGAAAGGACAACATGAACCGCTGGCAACGCATATTATATGATTCAAGTTTTTTGCTTAGCTTACTCTTGTTCTATTATGCTGGAATAAAAGCAATGCCTGAAGAATATCATTTCGAATTTCAAAAGATATTCGCACCCTGTGTTTTTATAGGAGTCTTAATAGAAGGATTCCGAAGATTTCTAAGTCGAAGTTATGAAAGAAGTGTCATCAAATTTCTACAGGAACTTCTGCGTTCACAAAAATTGGAAATCCGAGCCCTAGATCAACAGCATCCTCTTCATCATTTTCAACAAGGATTCGTAGAGGTAATGCAGGCTGTAGAATCTGCAAGTAGATCACGTTTACCTGAGGGCAGTCTAAATCCAATCCCTTATTTACAGAACTTACTCAGTAAAGAACGTGGCGGTCGAGAAGTTGCCGAGACCTTTTTGAAAGATCTCCACAACCTTTTTCCGGGTGCCGAAATTTATCTTTTTCATGTTGGCCAAGAAAAAATTTATAGTATGGCTAAAATTGGGCATAATGGCAGTACTGAGTTAGAATTTCATGTTGAATCCAAAGACTTCTCCCTACTATCAGAGTTTTCAGGAAAAGTTTATCAAGAACGAACGACTAGAGTAACAAATGACCTAAAGTCAGATCCAAATTTAGGACAATTTATTTCACCTGAAAACCCTAATGTTCCGATCTATGGTGCACTTTTCCCTCTATCAGATGAAAATCGAACAAGAGCATTACTATGGATTCGTGAAGGTGGTAGTAGTTTAGAGTCGATTCGAGATCATATCCAAATATTTGAAATGCTTACAGAACAACTATATCAAAGACTTTTTCAAAGGCCTGACTTAACTCAAAATTCAGTCTTAGAAGCTCTATCTTTTCCACAATTTGACTACTATTCAAGTTATTTTATGTCTTGCGCTAAAATTCAAAATCGCTATTTCAATTTATGTGCGATTTACGTCAAGTTAACAAGTTCTGAAAACCAAAAAGAAACTATACTGGAGTTGGCAGAAATTTTAAGACAACAGGTCGGCCTACCAGCAACTATGACTCAAGAGGATCAACTATTTTTTATAAGTACTATGACACAAAGCAGACAGGAAGCTATGATCGAAGCAGCTAAAATATTGGATAAACTTGTCCACTATCTTAGTCTGGAACATGGAGATGAACCAATAGGAGAAGTCAATCTTGGTTTGGTGTCACTATGTGACTTAAATACCCCTTGGCAGGAAGTTTTACGTCAGTGCCATTCGACCTTAAAAGAATCACTAAATCAAGGTGCTAATCAATTAAGAGTTTACCAACTACAAAACTTAGAACCCCTTCCACAGGAATCGATAAATTTGGATTTAGAAATAAAGCACGGTGAAGCATGAAAGAAGCAGGTTTTTATGTAACAACACCAATTTATTATGCAAATGGAACACCTCATATTGGCCATGCATTTACAACTTTACTTGCAGACTCTCTTGCTCGATATCAAAGAATGAAAGGTCGGCCCACACGTTTTACAACGGGAACCGACGAACATGGTCAAAAAGTACAAGAAATTGCAGCCAAAAATAATCGTACTCCACAAGCTCAAGCTGATGCGATATCAAAAATTTTTCTGACCGCGTGGAAAACATTAGGAATCACTTATGATGATTTTATAAGAACCACGGAAGATCGTCATAAGAATGTAGTACAACGTCTAATTCAAATACTCATCGAAAAAGGAATTGTATATAAGGGAATTTACAGCGGCTGGTATTTAATAAGTGATGAAGACTTCTATCCAGATAGTAGAGTCCGTGAAATAAGTGAAGATCCTGAGAATGATTCAAGACTAGAGAGAGTTGAAGAAGAAAATTATTTTTTCAAACTATCGGAGTTTACTAAACCACTACTAGAGCATTATTCAAATCATCCGGACTTCGTTCTCCCTCGAAATCGGAAGAAAGAAATGATTGCGATGTTGGAACAAGGATTAGATGACCTTTCTATAAGTCGTGCCAGCGTCGAATGGGGGATCCCTGTGCCCGGAGATCCTACTCAGGTAATTTATGTATGGGTCGAAGCCCTTATGAATTATTTAACCTCATCCGGAATTTATCAAGATGAAGCACGCTACAATCTTTATTGGCCTGCCGCCTGTCAGATTGTTGGAAAAGATATCTTAAAATTTCACGCTATCATTTGGCCTGCTATACTTTTAGCGCTTGATTTACCATTACCTAAAACCATATTGGCACACGGATGGATTCTGGTTGGTGGCCAAAAAATGAGTAAGAGTAAAGGTAACAGCCAAGACCCAATGGAATTGAGTAGAAAGTATGGTAATGATGCATTACGATATACTCTACTCAGGGAAATTTCTTTGGGACAAGATGGCACGTTTGATGAATCTATTCTAATTAAGCGTTATAACTCGGAATTAGCAAATGATTTGGGTAATTTAGTCCAACGTACACTCGGTTTCGCTTCTAAAAAACTTCAAGGACCTCTACCTGAAATAAAAGAATTATCCGAGGATGGTCGTATATTTTTCCAGAGTCTGCAAAAAGAATTAAATGATTATTCAACACTAATGGACGAACTAAAGATATCTCAAGCATTAGACCATCTTCATACCTACCTGCAACTGTGTAATAGATTTGTAGATAATCAAAAACCGTGGGAACTGGCAAAGATTAACCCAGAACTATTTACAAGATTTATACGTTATATGGCGCAGGCTATTAAGAGTTTTACAATTGCCAGTAGTCCATTTTTACCGGAATCAGTTGATCGAATTTTAAGTATCCTTGGTGACAAAGAAAATAATAAAGAGATCTTGTGGGATAACACATTTTTTCCTACTAAGCTTCCTCCTCTATCATTGACCGAAGTTAAACCTCTATTCCCTAAAATTAAAATTGAAAAAGATCCCGATCATCAATCTAAAAAAAATTCTCCAAAACAACTATCTAAGAATTCATTGATTACCATAGAGGAATTTAAACGCATCAAATTTGAACTCGTAACCATTCAGAATGCCAAACCCCACCCAGATGCTGAAAAGTTACTAGTTCTTGAACTATCCACCTCCACTGGCAAAAAGCAAGTAGTCTCGGGTATTGCAAATCATTATACCTGTGAACAATTAATTGGTATGCAAGTTGTTTTCGTTAAAAATCTTGAGCCTGTTGAACTCAGAGGCGTACTATCTGAGGGAATGATACTTGCCGCTAGTAACAAAAAAGAGCTTAGTCTCATCACTGTTGAAAACAAAATTCAAGAAGGTAGCAAGGTATCGTGATGGATCATATACCCTCGGACTTTCCAAGACTTTTTGACACCCATACTCATCTGAGCGATCAAAAATTCGATTCTGATCGCCAAGAGGTCCTAAAGCGTTGCAATGAGTGGCTAGTGGGCTGGATTAATGTGGGTTCCGATCTCAATTCAACTATAAAAAGTATAGCGATCGCAAACGAGTTCCCCAAAAGTTTTGCATCTAGCGGAATTCATCCTCATGATGCAAGTACTCATAGCTATCAGGAGATTGAAGAAATCATCTCATTATATAACGAACCCAATGTCATTGCCGCGGGAGAAATGGGATTAGATTTTTTTTACGACAACTCCCCAAGAGAAACTCAAATTGAAATATTTGAACGTCAATTATTAGCTGCCAAAAAAAGTTCTATGCCATGCATTATACATGTTCGTGATGCCTTCGAGGAATTCTTTGAAGTAATACGGAGAGTTGACTACTGTAATGGCGTTGTACACTGTTTCACTGGAAATATAGAGCAAGCAAAGAAAGTCATTGAATTGGGTTTCTATACTTCATTTGGTGGAATCTTAACTTTCAAGAATGCAAGCGATGTAAGAGAGTCTATGTTATCTATTCCCCAAGAAAGATTGCTATTAGAAACTGATTGCCCGTATTTAGCTCCTGTTCCAATGCGTGGTAAAAGAAATGAACCCTGCTATGTAAGCTATGTAGCTTTAAGAGTTGCAGAACTACGCGGGATAGAATTGGGAGAATTACTACACTCTTGCTTCAACAACACACTGAAATGTTTTCAATTGGAGTCTATTTTTGAGTTTGATTCTTAATATTGGAAGAGTAAATCTTGCAAGCTCTCTTCTATTAGTTACAATTACCCTAGTAATCCATTCTATATCTTGGAGCAATTCACGCTTACCATGGCGAAATCCAAATCCATCTGCAAGACTAAACCCTAAAGTCGAGAATAATCGCCAACAGGCTAGAATTAAAGAATGGGATAAAATCGTAAAAACTCATCTTAAAAATAATCAGCCGGAAAAAGCATTAAAATTCCTAAAAGAAACGCTTCGGCTCGACGCCAGAAATCATTATTCACTAGGTATGACTTCTTACCTACTTCTTACTTATCAAAAAGATTTTGAGGCTGCTAAGAAAATGGCCATAGATGGGCTCAACGATAACCCTCAAAGTTTATATTGTCTTCATGCTCTCGCATGGCTTCATTATAAGCAGAAGGAGTATGGATTAGCTCAGCGAGTTATTAGGGAAATCAAACAGCCTAAATATGCTTGGTTTGAACTCCAATTTCACTCTGCAATGATTCATTGGAAAGCTCACAATCGAAATGTTGCAAGGCAACATTTTTTGCTCGCGCGAAAACTGAATCCGTCAAATATACCGCTCTGGATATCTCTTGCTATGTTTATGGAGGAAGAGAACGATAATAATGCAGCCATAAAAGCTTATCAAAAAGCTTTAGAGTTAACTGACAATGTAGATCCTGTTCGTAACTATTTAATGACAAAAATAGACACTCTCTTGCCTCTGTATGAACCTAGGCAAAAATTATCCGATGACTTCGTTTCAATTCATGAAAACAAATATTTGAAAACTACTCAAAATCATAAAAAAATCTTAGAAATTAATAAGAAAAAATATAACTCCTCAGAAAAGCTGAAAGCCGAAAATCTGAACTCTAAAAGTTGGGGAAGGCTTGAAGAAGATAAAAATCCATTCCTTTTTCCACTCAGTGAAGACCTTAGTAAGTTCCAAAAGAAAACCAAAGATCTCGAACAACTAAGTCTTGAACAACATTACCAACTTGGAAAAGAACTACTCGAAATCGGTATTCGCGAAGAAGCAATTTCTCAATTTGAGACGGTAATTAATCTTTGGAGCAATAGTGAATACACTCTTGCTGCTAATACTGCCCTCAAGGACGCTAAAAACTTAGGCTTTCAAACTTATGATTTACGAATCGAAAAACTTTTCAACTATGGGACATCCCTTTTCGATCAAAAAAGATTCAAAGAATGTCTACATATTCAGCGTAAAATTCTATTAATCCAACCAAAAAATTTAACAGCACTAAAAAATACTGCCTTTCTTTACTTGAAATTCAAGAGACCAATTACCGCACTAAAGCTATTAGACAAAGCTCTGACTGTAAAGCCAAACTATTCAGAAGCACTTGTGCTTAAAGCATACGGACTAGCAAGTTTAAGAAGGTTTACAAATGCAGCTGATATTATTTCTGAGGTTATGAAAAATTCGAACACAGGCTTTCATAAGGATTATGCTCAAGAACTTCAAAGAACAATTAACAGGTATCAAAAACCCTTCGATCAATTAAAATAAATGAATGAATGCTTTTGATTCTTGTAAACTATATCGCTTTGATACGGGCCGTCAGATTTTTGAAACCGTAATTTATCAAAATGGTTATGTACACTGGCTAAGTTTGCCATCCATAGATATTAGCGGCAGATCTTTGAATGGAAATGATAGAGATATCTACCGAAGTTTGCGCTCCGTTTTCCCAAAGTTAAAATTTACAAGCGCAGAGCAAGTTCACTCTAACAAAGTCTCTAATGCAAACTCACAATCAGAATTTGAAAAAAAAAAGAAATGCGATGGCTTGGTAACTGCAGATTTTGATAAGGCCTTGATCATAAGGACAGCAGACTGTATTCCTGTGTTCATTTTTAATCAACAACAGGTGGGGCTTTTACATGCAGGTCACAAAGGTATTCAAGCCAATATTCTGGAAAAATGGAATCTATATTCACTTGATCAACCTAGCTATCTGGTTGTAGGTGATCACATAAAATCTTGTTGCTTCAAAGTTCACCGAGATGTTGAGATGAAATTTAGCAATTTACCTTATGCTAATAATGATAGCATAGTAAAAATTAATGATAGCCAATGGTGTGTTTCACTGGTAAAAATACTTTACAACCAGTGGCATAGACTGGAACGCACACCTGAACACTTCTTTGACTTCTCTAATTGCACCTGTTGTAATAAAAATCTTTATTCTTACAGACGATCGGGGGAATCTTTAAAAGAGCGAACTGGTCACGTAATTTTTAGAACTAGGGTAGATTAATGAGACTTGGATTAAACATAGACCACATTGCAACTTTAAGAGAAGCGAGAAAAACTACCGAGCCTGATTTACTTCAAGCAGCTTTGATAGCTGAAAAATTAGGGGTAGACCAAATCACTGTTCATTTAAGGTCTGACCGACGTCATATTCAAGACATTGATCTACAAGTCTTGAAAGCTAACATAAAGATTCCTTTTAATATTGAAATGTCTCTCACTACAGAAATGCGTGAAATAGCAGCCAAAATTAAACCAGACAAATTAACCTTGGTACCCGAGAGAATTAATGAAATCACCACGGAAGGTGGTCTGGACGTTATAAGCAATCGACAAACCATTGAGCGATTCAAGGACTACTTAAGTGCAGCATCTGAAAATACATTAATCGCGATCTTTGTCGATCCAAGTAAAGAGCAAATTGATGCATGCAAGGAACTCGGAATAGAAGAAATTGAAATAAATACTGGTCAATACGCAGAAGCTAACAACACAAAAGATATAAAATTCGAGATTGAGCGTATAAAATATGCCTCTAAAACAGCCTCGAAGCTAGGTATCGAGGTAGCAGCAGGCCATGGCCTCAATGAGTCAAATCTACCGGCTATACTACAGATAGAAGAGATTAAAGAACTTAATATCGGACACCACATCATTGCTGATTCAATATTCCTTGGCTTGAATGTCAAAATTGAACGGATACTCAAACTTCTCAAACCCGCGAAATGATCACAGAGATAGAAATATTGATCCAGAACTTACGAAGCAATGACTCTGAGATTCGAATGTTGGCCCTAGATACTTTATCTAGGTATAAATTTCAAATTAACATTCACTCAGAATATATTCTTCAAATTCAAGAAATCCTTATAGGATTCGGACGAGCTAAAGATGAAGAGTCTCAGAGTCTCATCGAGGCCGCCATAGACAATCTTAAAAGTCAGATAATTGAACAAAATTCACAATCTAACAATTTCGAAAGTAGTATTTCTGCGGAAATCAATCTAAAAGATTTAGAGCATTCGAACCCCAAATTCCGTAAACAATGTTTAGTTCAAGTTATTAACCATGACATAAAAGAAGCTTATGATGGCGTTCTTGATATGCTAGTGAATGAGGAAGAAGTACAGGTATTAGATTTGGCAATCAAGGCACTATCAATAATAGCAGAGCCAAAGATTTCTAAATTGTTACAAGTCTTCGTATATCATCCCGAATTAGACGTAAGCAAGAGTGCCAAAATTGCAATTTGTGAGCTAGGAGATTACAAGGATATAATTGATTTTATTCTTCCTTCAATCGATCTATCTGATGTGGAGGAAATTAATAACATTACAGATACGTTATCAAAATATAACCCAGAGGATATTTTTTTTCACATCAAAAACAAACTTCAAGATCCGCTAGAACATCGCAGATTATTAGCTTTGAAAGTTTTGAGTAAAATTGAAGGCGATAAAGCAATTAAATTGATAAATATCTCAGCAAATGACAAATCCCCAAAGATTAAGTCTCTTGCTATATCTGCTTTGATCGGTCGAGCACAGACTGGAGAGATAGTCCCAATACTAAATCGTTTAGTTCAAGATACAGATATTGAAGTATCAGAAGTTGCTCTGCAACACTTAAACAATTACTCAGATCAACCTTCCGTGCAGCGTATTAAATTATCTATGCCAAAAAACCACTCGTCAGAAAAATCTAAAACAATAACAAAAGACCCTGTGGATGAAACAACCATTTTGACTAACACCAGGAATATTGAATTTAAAGACCCTTCTAGCGTTGATGATCAAATAGAAGTAGAATTCTTAGGTTTAGGTAAACGTTTTTATCATCAAATCTCATCGGGCGAAATAAGTCAGGAAGAGCTCTCGACCAACTTTGCTGTTGTACAGAAGGCAATAAACAGATTAGATCAACTAGAGCAAATGAAGCAAAATGCAAATTTAGTAAAGTCTATTAAAAATGCCATCGGTGGAAACTTAAACCATAAATTGACTTTGCAGAATGCAAAAATTGCTCTGGAAGAAGCATATATCGATCTCGGCGAAACTGGATTTGGTCTGATCTCTACAAGCATAATATCGACTAGAGGCGTTGAACCATCTGTTAAAAAATTAAACGAACTATTCAACCTTCGCAAGGAACTGTCAAAAATAAATAGTTAAACACTAGTAACTTTTTACAAACAAAATTTTTAGGATATGCGCACATGAGTTTATTCTTTTCTGAATTGGCACTCGAATTAGATTCTGCCGATCAAGAGTTAGTCAAGATTACGTTAGTAAAACTAAGTAGAATAACTCCTCCTCTGATCGAAGACAAAGAATCATATTATCTTGTTAATCGCAGTTTACGAGATATTAGTTTGTCCACACAGCAGCAATTTATTGATCTCGCAATTCTTGTTCGGGATAAATTAGATGGTATTTTTCCATTGGGAAAATTTTCAAGCCTGGAAAAATTGCATGAGTGCTTGGAGATATTAGGTTCAGAATCGAGTAGTACGGACGAAATATACCAAGCACTTATAACTTTATCAGAATACTCACAAATTGAAGATTTAAGTAGATATAAATCTTTTTTAATGAATGAAAATCCATTGATTCGCTGTGCAGTTTTAGAGGTATATCAATATCACTCTAAATTAGAAAATCTCTCTGATATTGTGCACATGTTACATGACTCTAATTTTAGGGTTAAGAAGTTTGCTACTCGTGTGTTGAATCGATTCGGACAGAGATCATTAATTAATTGTTTACAAAAAATGATCGACTCGAATAAGGAGGAGGCCAAAATATCAGCAATTCATTGCATGGCCAATTTAAAGACTAATGTAGAAATCGTTAAAATCCTTGAAAAGTGTAGTTTACCTGGTTCAGACAAAGTTAGATCCGAAGCTATTCGAGCATTGGGGAGCCATAACTGTGAGGAAACGATTAAACTTCTGAGATATCTGCAAAATGATATGAGTATTGAAATTTGTGAACTTGCTCATTCCGCCTTAAATAAAGTGGAACATTCTTCTATCAGTGGAATTCAAATAAGAGAACAAGTATCGATACCAGTACAAAAAGATAGTTAAGATAATGAGTTTAAGAAATGTGTAAGCGCAAGATCCGAAAAATCGTTAAAGATCTTCAAAGTAATAAGGAAAAAACAATCATTCTTGCCTTGATGTATATCCCCAGACTAAGAATCGATGAATATCATCAAGAAGAAGATCTTAATGAATTAAAAACTCTTCTAACTGAATTCCAATCATCTTCAAATCCAGATATTTCATACCTATCTGCGAAAGCTAGAAATTTCCTTTCTATGAAACATCACAATGATCAATTAAAAGTTAATTCTCGAGAAAACTCTGACTCTATAAATCCTGTCATGGAAAATGATACGGGCGGAAAAAGCTCTCAACGAATTACCAATGTTTCTGCAGACACAGTTGATTCTAAAAATTTTACTAATTTCTTGAGTCATTCTGATGAAAGACTGAGAGCCAAAGCTGTAGAGATATGTACACGAACTTTGCCTAGCTATGAACTACCTAAATATTTAAATCCACTACTGACTGATATCAATAACCGAGTTAGAGCAAACGTAATAGTAGCACTCAAAAACACCAAGCCTGAGATACTTAGTGAGTATATACGTAATATGCTTCACAGTCCTCAAATAGGCATGAGAGAGTCTGCTATTTGGGCTATTTCAAAGCTTGAATCTAATCAAGCTTATCTTAAGCTTTTAATAAATACTCTACACGATCCTTATAGAGATATTCGAGTTAGGACCATTGAAGTTTTAAAGAATTATCAATGCAACGAAGTAGCTACCCAAATGAAAAGACTTTCTACCGACTCAGACTCACTAATAAGTCAGAAAGCACAAGAAAATCTCAGCTTTTTTAATCAAAATACAACTGATTTCACCGTTGACACAAGTTCAACAAAACCGGAATTAATTGAATCAAGCGAAAAGGATTTCGTTAAAGTCAATGATGACTCTGGAGACTCAATAACGATAAAATCGAATTTTTTAGATTTATCTGAACCGTGTTTGAATTCTGAGATTCCAAATAAGTACTTGATAAATAAAGACTTTGTTAAGACCAATAGGATTACTAGAAAAATAGTCCTACATCAAAAAATTGAGTCGCTAGATGTCGAAGAATTTTTTGATGAAATTAATCCAACTGACGAAGTGAAAATTAATAGTAATCTCATGATCGATCATAAAAACTTATCACCGTCACCCTCAGAAATTCTCTCTTGGATGCCAAAAGAGTATCAACCCGATAAATATAAAAACACTTTAAGCAGTAGACTAGAAAATCAAAATCATGCAGATACAATCTATGAAGCTGATCTTCTTCGTAAAAAGATTAATGGATTGCTTATTGAAGTTGGTCATTTAGAATTCAATCGCCGCAATAAATCGAAACTACCAAATACAAACTTAAATGTCATGATAGACAAAATCATTTTTATTATTCAAAAAATAGAGAGAGTTCATAATAATCCAAAATTACAGAACGACAAAAAAAAGAGAATGATTAGGAAACTTAAACAGCACTCAAAAGAAGCTTTTATTTTGTTAGGTAGAACCACGATTAGAAATCATAATCGGATTAAATACAAATGTGAGGATCTAATCCGTTATCAGAGAAAGCTTCAAAAATTAATAGACCGTTTAACAAAAATTAATTCGTAGCCTCAATCATCCAGTACATCGGTCCAAATATCGATTTCTGGGCAGTCTAAATTTCCAGTAACAGTCGCTATATCTAAACTATAACTAAGATTCGATTGGTTATAAGCGTTATAGTAAGCTAGGCAAGCTCTTCTCAAATTAAGAAGCTTTTTATGATTTATAGATTCTATTGGGTGCATAAAATTGATTTTTTTCAAATATCGGACTTCTACAAATAATAGATAGTTTTTCTTTCTGAAAACCAAATCCAATTCTCCACCACCGCAGCGAATATTTCTATCTAGAAAACTAGCTCCTTTAACAAGGTATTCTCTAAGAACAAGACTTTCAGCCAGAGCACCTTTCGCTTGATTAGATAACATTCTTAAATACTTCTCACTGTCTCATAGACTTTTCAAGTCGTTGAATTTCAGACTTACTCAATTTCTTATATTCACCATTTTTCAAACAGAGTACAAAGTTACCAATTCGTACTCGCTTTAATTTCTGTACCTCATAACCCAGTAATTCAACCATACGGCGAATTTGTCTATTTCGCCCCTCTTTCAAAGTTATCTTAAATGTATTTTCAGATATTCGATCTGCAAAAGTTGCTTTTGATAGTTTTCCATCTAGAACAACCCCTGACAATAAATCAGATATAAACTTGTTATCAAAAGCCGAGTACAACCAAACTAAATACTCTTTTTCGTGTTCGAAACTAGGGTGCGTCAACTTATTTGCCAACTGACCATCACTGGTAATTATTAATAGTCCCTCGCTCTCCTTATCTAACCTCCCTACTGGAAAAAAGTGGCCTTCTAGGGGGAGACAATCTTTCAAGTTAGGTCGTTCCTTTGGAGATAAAGTACAAATAACACCTCTTGGTTTGTAAAAAGCATAAGTTTCATAATTCTGTGAACCTTTGAGAATAACACTTCGCCCATCCACTTTGACACGATCCTCCAAACCAACCGCAGTGGTAATTTGAGCTTTTTTGCCATTAACTGTTACCCGACCCTCATTAATTAAGTGCTCAGCTTTACGCCTAGAGCAAACGCCGGCTTTAGTCAAAAACTTATTGAGTCGCATTTTTGGTTAAACCATTATTAAAAGGTATCAAACTGTCTGGATTACCCCATGTAAACTTCTCAACAGCGGATATCAATTGCCCCTGTACCCAGTTTTTACCTTCTTTAACTGCTTTAGAAAAAACTATATTCCATGCTCGTAGGTCAGGCGGTAAATTTTGTATAGATAATACTAGAATATCTCCCTTTTGAAGAACCGTAATAGTTAGTTCCCAATCGGAGTCATTCTGTAAAAAATCAATCACCCAAGGATTTTTTTGCAATCCTATACCAAACTGATGAGAAATCTCTCCATAACCAGTTCTTGGCTTAATACTAGCACGATCTAACCAAAGTTCGAGATGATCTTGTGATAGATATGTACCGTCTGTATTCTCAATTATATTCGATGGCAAATAAACCTTCATCGTATTATTATCACAACATTCGACGAAGATAGATTCGGGTTGAGCAAGTTCTAGTGGATTATAGATTAAAGCATTTAACTCATAAATCTTATTGTTTCCAGAAACATGAATTGTCTTATTTAGCTCTTTATTTAGTTTATTTTCTATTGATTGAGTTTGAGTCTTTTGAAAGACCTTAGAGCTTAGGTCAGCTGTAATTATCTTACTCTCCGATGATGCAATCAGAGAATCCGCTGAATAGATATTATTTTTTATCTGATCTGTTTTCAACTGTATATTCATCAAGTTAGATTGCTTAGACGAAAAGTTTACCGACGATTGCTTTACATTAATTACACTAGAACTATTGGTCAAGTTAGTAGACTCAATTATTGGAGAAGTCAAATTTGTTAATTCCTCTGCTTTTGTAACAACTTCCAAATCTAAAGGCGCAATGCTCGTGATATCGGAATTACCAGTCATCAATAGCTGATCTAGATTATTTCCCGAGACTTTAGGTAATTTTTCTTTTGATTGACGCTCAGGAATCAAAATGTGCTTGCTAGGGTTAGCTATAATATCTGTACTCAATAATTCACCCGCACTTAAATCTCGACCTTCAGGTCTAAGAAGATTTATTCCACTAGAAGGGTTTGTTGACTTGCTACCTAATATCTCACCTAAATAATCTTCCGAATTAATCTCAGTTAATTCAACCCCACGCTCTGATAAATAAACCTTCAAATCTTTTGGACTTCGTTCTTTCCAATTTTTATTTTCTTTAATTTCAATCTTAGATTTCAATGATTGAGATTTTTTACTTTCTTCACCAGAAAAATATTTCTCTGTTATGTTCACGTGTGCGAGAGTTTCTTGGATTTGTTTTACTCTATCCGCAGGCCAAAAAATAAAGAGCACAAATACCGCTACATTAAGTAGCAACAAGATAGCGAATAGTAATTTGAGCAAGGCCAACATTGGTACTGCTCTATTCTTTCGGCCTAATCTCTTCAATTCCGTTCATATATGGCACAAGTACTTTAGGAATTTTTACGGTTCCATCACTAGTTTGATTTAACTCTAACAATGGGATAAGAATTCGGGGCGAAGCTATAAGGGTATTATTCAAGGTATAACAGGTCTTGTTTTTCCCATCGTCGTCTTTGTAGCGTAATTTTAACCGCTTCGCTTGAAAGCTCTTGAACATGGAAGCGCTGTGAGTTTCGCAATATTCATGACGAGATGGCATCCACGAATTGATATCATATTTCTTAACCTGACCTTGGCCCATATCACCAGAACAA
Source organism: bacterium (assembly GCA_036339875.1). Lineage (GTDB taxonomy): Bacteria > Muiribacteriota > UBA6191 > UBA6191 > UBA6191 > JAYZAC01. The sequence goes on from JAYZAC010000050.1 coordinate 21,399, forward strand.
ACTGCTACAACCTGATAAGGTATTTCAAGACTTTGTAAAAAATCAGTGGCGTTATTTAGTAAATAATCTAACATCTTAAGAGACTTTTCATCATCTTCTTCCATTACGATCACTTGCTCGACCTTCATAAATTGATGAATTCTATATAAACCGTGAGTATCTTTACCGTACGTGCCGGCCTCCCGACGAAAACAATTACTCCAGGCAACTGATTTAATAGGTAGATGACTTTTATCTAAAATTTCGTCATAGTGATAAGAAGCCAAGGAGACCTCGGCAGTACCTACTAGATACAAATCATCATCTTTCATCTTATAAGCTTGATCTTCACCACCTGGAAAATAACCCGTACCCATCATGGCATGCTCTCTCACTAAAACCGGCACAGTCAGTGGCGTAAAACCTCTATTTATTAGAAAATCTAAAGCGTAGCGCATTACAGCAAGTTCAAGTAGGGTGCCCTCATTTTTAAGAAAGTAAAATCGAGTTCCTGAAAGTTTCACACCCCGCTCTATATCCATAAGATCGAGTTCGTCACCTAACATCACATGACTTTTCGGCTCAAAATCAAACTCCGGTAATTTACCCCAAGAGTCAATCACAACATTATCACGATCATCTCTACCGATTGGCACAGATGGATCCATTGGACTAGGAACTCGCAACATTAAATCATCATAGTTTTGCTGAACTTCTTTCAACTGAGTCTCTAACTCCTTGACTTTGTTGCTGATCTCTTTCATCGATTGAATATGAGCAGGCTTGTCTTCTTTGCTTAGGGTGCGAATCTTTTGATTACCTTCTTTAAGCTTCATTCTTAATGAATCTGAATCACCACTTAGTTTTCTTCGCTGCTCATCAAGTTCAACTAAGTCATTAATTGATATTTTACAGCCTTTAGCATCAGCAGCTTTTTGAAATAAATCTGGATTCTCTCGAATTTCTTTAATATCGAGCATTTATGCCTCCCAAGAAAAGAGGCCAGTATATTGAGCAATCAACAAAAACTCAATGAAATCTACCAAATCATAAGCTTCTATTTGAAAGTATTAATATTAGTTTCTTAGACCCTCCGGGCAGTCCTCTTGTACTTCGGGTCTTGCGAGGTCAACAGCAGTGAGCTTTAAGCTGTTTTCATAAACCTTTTTAATCACGGGAAATTCGTCAAGATTAACATTAAATCGAAGAGCGTTATACACTTGGGGAACTAAACATACATCGATTAAACTAAATTGTCCTCCATAAGCATAAGTTCCAGCTGTATCCTGAATTCTCGATTCAAGGGCATTAAAACCTAACTCGATAAAATGTTTGCCCCATTTTTGCTTGTCTTCATGACTATTTTGAAGTTCATTGACAACATACTTTATTACACGAAGATTTTGGACTGGCTGAGTATCGCAAGCAATAATTTGACTAATTGATCTAACTTCCGCTCTTTGTGATGGTTCCTGTGGAAGCAGAGGAGGATAAGGAAATACATCTTCCAAATATTCGATAATTGCTAAACTCTGAGTCATAGTTCTACCTCTATGCTCGAGGGATGGAACTAATCCTTGGGGATTCCTATCTATATTAAATGGCAAACGCTGCTCATTTTTCAATAGATTGACTGGAACTTGTTGATAGGCAATACCTTTAAAGTTCAAAGCAATACGAACCCTGTAAGAGCACGAACTCCTAAAATAACCGTATAATTTCATATTACAACTTTGATGGAACTACAACTTTTTGATCGATGGCACCAAAAATAGACTTACCCTCAGTATCGAACATTTCAATTTTTACATGATCTCCATGCTTCATAAAAGGTGTTTTAAACTCTCCCTCTGATATCTTTTCTAACATTCTTTTTTCAGCCAGACATGAAGAGCCACGTGAACGATCCAAGTTTGAAATTGTTCCTGAACCTATTATAGTTCCAGTCTTCAAATTACGCGTTTTAGCTGCATGAGCTATCAACTCTTTAAAATTGAAGGTCATATCTACTTCACACTTAGGCTCTCCAAATAATTCACCGTTGTAATGGGTAACTAGTGGCAAATGAATCTTCTCGCCATCCCAAACATCACCTAACTCATCAGGAGTCACACAAACTGGACTAAATGCTGTTGCAGGCTTACTCTGATAAAATCCAAAACCCTTGGAAAGTTCACCTGGTATTAAACCTCTTAAACTGACATCATTAAGAATCATTATTAATTTTATGTGTTTACCAGCGGCTTGCGCACTTATTCCCATAGGAACATCATCCGTAATAACGGCTACTTCTGCTTCAAAGTCAATTCCCCAACTTTCATCTAAAGCCACAATATCATCTCGAGGACCAATAAAATCGTCCGAGCCACCCTGATACATTAATGGATTCGTCCAGAAGTCATCGGGCATTACTGCACCCCTAGCTTTGCGCACTAGCTCAACATGATTTACATATGCGCTTCCATCAGCCCATTGATATGCTCTGGGCAAAGGTGATTCGAGCTGAATTGTATCAAGTTCAAAACTCTCTTCGGATAAGCCACCCTCATTCAATTTATTCGATATATTTACTAATTCGATAGCACATTTATCCCAATTATCTAATGCTGATTGTAGAGTGGCTGCTATTTCACCTACTTTGACTGCTCGACTTAAATCTCGGCTGACAACAACTAATTCTCCATCACGCGATTTAGACTTTAAACTTGCTAACTTCATTCTGAGTCCCTCCACTAAACTAGATTTCCACGTTTTTCTTGATCTAATTCAATTGCCTCAAATAAGGCTTGAAAATTTCCCTGACCAAAACCTTCACTTCTACCTTGTCTTTGTATGATCTCAAAAAAGAAAGTAGGCCTGTCAAATATAGGCTTCATAAACAGTTGTAATAAATAACCGTCACCCTCAAAGTCCATTAATATTCCTAATTTTTGAAGATCGTCAATATTTTCTTTAATATCTGGGTTTGCATCTCTCATTGCATCATAATAGGTATCAGGAACCCTTAAAAATTCTACTCCATTTGCTCTCAATGCTTCGATAGAAGAAAGAATATCATTTGTTTGAATAGCTATATGTTGTATACCGGTTCCGCGATACTCTTTAATAAATTCTTCAATTTGACTCATTCGAACCCCCTCAAAAGGTTCATTTATAGGATTCTTCACCCTATTATCTTTTGACCTAACAACCTTACTAAGCAAGGCGGAGTATTTAGTCGAAATATCACCGGGTCCGAAATCTACAAACGTTTCAAAATCTAAAGATCGGTTGAAATAGTCAGCCCATTGATTCATCTCATTTTCACGGACATTCCCAACGATGTGATCCACAAAAGATAACCCCGTATCCTGACAATCGATATCCATAACTTGAACTGGCTCTCCAAATTCAGGTAAAAAATGGCCAGAATAATTATCTCTATTAAGGAAGACTATCTCGCTATCATCATAAAGTCGAATTGCGGCAGTCTCTACATACCCTTTTTCATCTTCCTCCTGCACTTTTAACGATTGCGAAGGAATCGCACCATGCGCCACTGCGTATTCAAAAGCCTTTGCTACATTATCTACTTCTAAGGCAAATCGTTTAACACCATCGCCATGTGCTTGTAAAAATAATTGCATATCTGCAGTTGATGGCTGGAGAGGAGAACTTACAACAAATTTAATCTGATCCTTCTCAAGTAAATAACTGGAACGATCACGACAACCGGTCTCAGGCCCTTTGTAGGCGGTAATCTTAAGACCCATGGCCTTCGAGAACCAATAAGCTACCATTTTAGCAGAGCCTACATAAAATTCGATGTAATCATATCTCCTAATTCCAACAGTGTTAGTCATTGATACTCCCTTTATCCAGCCACGATTCTGAATAATCAGATTGTTTAATACTCTCTACATTTTTATTAACATAAAGCGATTTGTAGGTATCTATCATAACTGCTAATTCGTTAGTTCTAATTGCCCCCAAACTTGCCTCCGTTTTTCCAGGTTGTGGACCGTGAACGAGACCAGAGGGATGCAATGTGATACTACCCTTTTCAATTCCTGCACGACTCATAAAATCGCCCTCTACATAGTAAATAACTTCATCACTATCAACATTACTATGGTAATAAGGAGCTGGAATAGCGTCTTTATGAAAATCGAATAAACGTGGAACGAAATTACATACTACAAAGCCATCTGCAACAAACATTTGATGTATTGGCGGCGGCATATGCAAGCTACCCACAATTGGCTCGAAATCATGAATACTAATAGCATAAGGATATAAGTAACCATCCCAACCTACAGTGTCGAACGGATGATGATTCATGACTTGCTCATAGAAAATACCGTCACGATGTAGCACAATGGAAGTATCATTCTCATTCACTACTGGGTTGAGTCTTGAAGGTGGCCTAATATCTCGCTCGCAGACCGGGCTGTGTTCAAGAAATTGTCCCATTTTGTTTAAGTAGCGACTAGGAAAACGATATGGAGTAACAGACTGAACTAATAAATATTTAGCATGAGCTTCAAACTTAAATTGATAGGTAGTACATTTTGGAATTACTAGGTAATCGCCAGGTATGAAATCAATTACACCGTATTCTGTATTCAAACTTCCTCTACCTTCATCTATAAAATAAAGTTCATGATGTGAAGCATTTCTAAATAAATAATCCATCGGATCGGACGAGACTGTAATTTGGCATTGACCATTGAAAAGTAGCGGAAATCGAGCCGAAATAGGAGAATTCGCGGGCATCATCTGAGCGGTTCGAAGATGCCAATAGTCAAGTAAATTAGAGCTTATTACATGTTCTGATTGATCGACACCTAGTGGAGACAATCGAACCGTCGCTGATGGATATTTTTCTTTGTAAAGTAAAGACGATATCCCAGAAAAACCCTCTAGACCAACTAATTGCTCACGATAAAGAGAATCATCGTTTTTTCGAAATGCTATATGTCTTTTACGAGGAATTTTACCCAGTTTAACGTAATACACCAAGCCTCCTTCTCTTTCTGAAGGCCAACTTTATACACGTATTTGAACTGAATGGCAAATTTACAATATGAATAATCTTACCTGACCGATTTGAAGTTAGTAGTTCAAAATCACTTATTAAATTGATTCATAGCTTCTGCTGGACTAACATCCTCAGAACCAGACTGAGAGTTTTGCTTGAACGTCTCATCAACTTCATCAACTGCAATGGTAGTGTTCGGGGAGCCAACATCATCATGATTTGAATCTAAAAACTTTGGTACTATCATTCCCCAGTAGTGAAAATCCTCACGCTCCAAATTACGAACTTGAGACTTATCTAAACTGGGCGCCAAACTAATTAACTGAACTTGCTGTCCCTCCTCAAGTATCAGTCCTTTTCCAGCATCACCATTGAGAGGATCAATAGGATTAACGTGTACTGAAGATTCGTATACTCTTACATTGGACTCTACCGCGCTGGCAAAATGTCGATTACCCATTTCATTGAGCGTATCAAGGGACACATCCCTAAAATACAACGCAGGGTCGGTTCCCTTTAGTACGTTTTTGTTAGTAACATCACCAATAAATTCTGAATACGATTGTTGGCTGTATCGGACACTGACATCATATACCGTACCTCTTACTGAAGCCACCAAGTTAGGAGTATGTGTTTGGAAATTACGTCCCTTACGTTTAACATGAACCCAACTATCTCCGTGAAAAACTCTCAATCCATCATTTTCCAATTCGATTAAGCTATTCGCTTTTAGCTTCAATTCAACACCATCTTCGTATGCCATGTGTATTGAAGCTCCTGCTAACGTCCTAACTTTATCACGCACACTGATGGAAACTCCTCGCTCCAAACTCTGCCAAACAAAGCCATTTTCTTTAAATACCTGTACTTGACCAGTAGCTGAAAGAATTTTGAGCTGCGGTGTTACTTGATCAATACTATCCCCCGCCCGAAGGTCTGAGGAGTCCGCTAGAACTGTATTAGGTCTTACTCGTTCTAAACTTTCACCAGCTTTGTCAGTTGGTTGCCATAACATAAATGCCAATCCAAAAAGGCAAGCCGCCATTCCCAAGCCATAGCGAGTTACCTTGTAGAAATTGTTGTATTTTTTAGGTTGATTATACGCTGGTGAGGCAGAAATTCTTTGCATTACCGATTCGGTAAATCCTGCTGGGACAACTTTTCGTTCATCCTGCTTAGAGATATCGCCAAGCAACTCCTGAATAAAGTAATACCAAGATGCCTTATGCTTGTAATCTCTATTTGCCTCGATCTGCTCTCGCAATTCTCGTCGATCTGTCACAGATAATAAATTATCCAGATCGTCGTTCAAAGCCTCTTCAAACTTTTCACCATTCCATTTCATGGCATCAAGCTCCTATCAAAAGTCAGATATTCTACGCTCCAGATATGTCTTCAACATCTTTCTGGCTCGAAATATCCGAGCTTTAATCGTCCCCATGGGCAAATTGAGAATTTGAGAAATCTCTTTATAAGAGAGATTCTGCAAATGTCTCAGCACAACCACTGATTTATAATCTAGAGGTAATTGTGAAATCGCCTCTTTCAGTATAGAACGTAGTTCAGCCCTAGTCTCGCTCTTCTCGAACTCCTCTGCTGACGAAGCAACAGTGGTTTTGCTCGATAACAAACCCTCAGCCCCAGAATCCATAATTACGTCAAGAGACGCTGTGCTGTCATTTCGCGTACGAAAATAATCAACACACAAGTTGTTTACAGATTTCAACAACCAAGAGGAGAATTTATACTGGGGATTGTACTGTTCCAGATTTTTGTAGATCTTCACAAATGCTTCCTGTGAAATATCCATCGCTACTTCAGCATCGCTAGTCATTCTATAAGCGACATTGAAAACCTGTTTCTTGTACTTTTCTACCAGTTCGGCGAATGCCTCCTTCTTCCCTCTCAAAACTTGCTGAACAATCTTGTAATCATCGTTCTCAATTTTGCTCTGTGGCTTCGAGCTCATAATGGACTACGCAAGGTGAATTTGAAAAGTTTCAAAGTCTTAAAATAATTATCGATTAAATGTTATTAAGTTACCATCGGATACCGTAAATCGGACTCCTTGAAGCAGTCATTCTAACAAGTTCACCCAGAATTTGCAGAGCTTTTTGACTACCACTACTACTAACTTCGGGTACTTCGCATAAAATCGAAATAATCCTGAAGGATTATGGCTGCTGCAACTTCATCCTTTTTACTTTTTGACTTTTTTGAATCAATACCCAAGGCACGCATTTGTCCCATAGCTCTGCGCGTTGACGTCCCTTCATCAAATAATCTCACCGAAAAATTATATGACTCTAATAAATTTTTAAATTTATCAATCTCTTGAGACATTTTGGTTTCAAGACCTCTGACATCACAAGGTAAACCAAGAACTATAAATCGAATCTTCTGTTCTTCATTAAATGACATTAAAAAGTTAATCACATCTTTTGTAGAAATAGTTTCTAAGGGCAAAGCATACTGATCGTTTTCATCTCCCACTGCCAAGCCACATCTAATCAAACCGAAATCAATACCCAAACAAACCGAACTCACCTTAATCACCTAACATTGATTTAAGTAATTCTGGTATTTTTTGCATAGCTTGTGGAATTTTATGTGGTTCACTACCGCCGGCCTGTGCCATATTTTTTCTACCACCACCCTTACCACCTACAATTAGAGCTAATTCAGATACTACTTTACCTGCGTCTAATCCTTTAGCAACCCAATCATCACTAACTTTACAAATCAAACTAACTTTCTGACCAGCATCATTAAATAGCACAAGTACACCTGAACCTATTTTTTGAATTGCCTGATCAGAAAGCGCCCTGAAAGTCTTGCTATCTAAACCCTCAAAATTTGCCTGGAGATAAGAAAGTTCACCAATTTTTGGCATATCAGAATACATTTTATCCATCTTACCAAGGCTTAATTCCTGCTTTAGTTTATCCAATTCTTTATTTTTAGCTCTGAGGTTGTCTTGCAAACTTTGAACCGTAGATACTAAGTCTCCTTTTTGTTTTAACTGACGTGAAATTTTATCAACAGTCTCATTTTCGATCTGAAATAATTGGAATGCACCACGACCTGTCACACCTTCTATTCGTCTGACACCTGCAGAGATACTGGATTCTGAAGTAACCTTGATCATACCAATTTCAAAAATGTCGTTAACGTGGCAACCGCCACAAAACTCCATACTGAATTCAGGAACATCAATCACACGAACGAGATCACCATACTTCTCGCCAAAAGGACAAATAGCGCCCATTTGACGCGCCTCATCGAGAGATTTTAAGTGTACAACAACACTTCTTCCGGTATTAATACGATTGAAAAGCTCGATTTCAAGCATTCTTATTTCACTGGAGGTCAAACCTCGATCAAATGTGAAATCAAATCGAAAACGTTCGTGATCAACATAGGAACCTGCTTGCTGAATACTATCACCAAACTTTTCTCTCAGTACACCTTGTAACATATGCACAGCAGTGTGGTTGCGAGTTGTCGAATTCCTTTTAGCCTTATCAACCGTTAAAGTGAGATTTTCACTAAAATCTAAATGTCCACTTTCTAATTCACAAATATGCACAATCTGGCCATCTTCTTTTTGAGTATCTAATACCTTTAATTTCATGGCATGATTCGAAATCCAACCTTGATCCCCCACCTGACCTCCACTTTCAGCATAAAACGGTGTTTTATCAAGTATAATTTTCACCCATTCCGATGAACTTGAGA
>JAYZAC010000051.1:0-4295 GCA_036339875.1 bacterium
ATTGACGATACACACTTGAGCAATTCCATTACCCATTTGACCTGCACCAATAACTCCTATTTTTCGCATAATTTCTCCTTAATATTTTTCAATTACCATTGCAACAGCGTTACCGCCACCTAGACATAGTCCGGCGAGACCTAACTTGGCCTGCCTTTGTTCCATAGCATGAATTAGGGTGGTAAGTATTCTTGCTCCACTCGCTCCAATGGGATGCCCTAGTGCTATAGCACCACCGTTAACATTTACCTTTTGCATATCTAAATCAAGTTTTTTTCCAATGGCGATACTAGCAGCAGCAAAAGCTTCGTTAATTTCAAACAGATCAATCTGGGTATGATTCAAGCCTGCTTTTTGCAGTGCAGATTGGATTGCTGGCACAGGTGCCATCATGACCCACTCAGGAGCCATGCCGCTTGTGGCATATGATTTTATTTCAGCAAGCACTGGAAGTTGCTTATCTTTAGCGAAATCAGAGCTACAAACTACTAAAGCAGCTGCACCATCATTAATGGTTGATGCATTGCCTGCAGTTACACTACCGCCTTCCTTTACGAATGCAGGCCGTAGTTTAGCAAAACCTTCGAGACTCGCATCGTGTCGTATCCCTTCATCTGTATCAAATAAGAAAGAGTTCTTACGACTTTTAACTTCAACTCCGATGATTTCCTTATCGAACTTACCCTCTTTTTGAGCTTGGCTGGCTTTATTTTGGGAAGATAATGCATACGCATCTTGTGCTTCTCTGCTTATTTCGTATTCTTTACTAACTAGTTCAGCAGTATTCCCCATGTGAAAGTCGTTATAGACGTCCCATAAACCATCAGCAACCATTAGATCTTCCATGTTTCCATGACCCATTCTAAAGCCATTGCGTGCTTTGCGAAGCATATAAGGGGCTTGTGACATATTTTCCATTCCACCGGCGACGATACATTTAGCATCTCCAGCTTTTATAGCTTGTGCTGCAAGCATCACAGATTTGAGTCCACTACCACAAACCTTGTTAATAGTAGTTGCAGCCACAGAATTTGGTATCCCTGCATGTATCAAAGCCTGTCTTGCTGGATTTTGTCCTAAGCCAGCTTGCAGGACAGCACCCATAATTACTTCATCTACCCATTCAGGTTGAATGTTTGCTCTTTGAAGTGCTTCTTTAACAACCACCGCCCCTAGGTCTGTAGACTTAACTGTAGATAAGCTACCTTGAAACTTACCCATTGCCGTTCGGCATGCACTGGCGATAACTACCTTACTCATAGGGTCCTCCTAGATTACATGATTTCTCTATTCGTCCGTATTTAACAGAATATGGTGTCAGAAGCAAGTTTGTAACTCATAAAGGTGATACAATACCGACGAATTTTGATTAGGAGAAATTTTTGAAGCTAAAGATGCAGAACACTGCGATAGACGGCGTAAAGGTGCTTACTCCAACAAGCTTTACGGACATTCGCGGAGAGTTTTTCGAGGCCTATAACAAGAGAGAATTCGAAGTTTTGGGAATACCTTACGATTTCGTACAAGACAATTTCTCTGTATCTCATTGCGGGGTAATTCGTGGATTACATTACCAGTTGGAACCGTATCAACAAGATAAGTTGGTAAGCTGTACTTTTGGTTCCATATTCGATGTAGCAGTTGATCTCAGGCCCAATAGTAAAACTTTTGGAGACTGGTTCGGTATTGAACTGAGTGCTAGAAATCGAAAGCAGCTATTCATTCCTAAAGGATTTGCTCATGGATTACAAGCATTGGAAGCAGGGTCACAAGCTTGTTATAAACTAACAGTACATTATGCTCCAGATTTTGAACGTTGCATCAATCCTTTGGATCCGACATTAGCAATTACTTGGCCTCTTGATGATGATTTAATACTTAGCCCAAAAGATTCTAACGCTCCTATGTTCAGTGAGTTATTCGATTAGTGAAGTTGGTTTTTCTAGATAGGGAGATATTTTGAAGAGACGAATTTTAGTTACCGGAGGTGCTGGATTTTTGGGTTCTCATCTTTGCGAAAAGTTACTCCAAAGAGGTGATGAGGTTATTTGTCTCGATAATTTTTACACTGGGAGTAAACGTAATGTGGTTCATTTGCTTGAAAATCCATATTTTGAAATTCTTAGGCATGACGTAGTACAGCCCATTCATGTGGAGGTTGATGAAATTTATAATTTAGCTTGTCCTGCGAGTCCAGTGCACTATCAACGAGACCCCGTTAAAACTACAGTTACTTCGGTTTCTGGTGCAATTCATGTTTTAGATTTGGCACACCGATTGGGTGCTAAGGTTTTACAGGCATCAACTTCTGAAATTTATGGAGACCCTGAAGTACACCCTCAAGTTGAATCATACAATGGTAATGTAAGTCCAACGGGTCCAAGGGCTTGCTATGACGAGGGTAAGAGATGTGCAGAAACTTTATTCTATGATTATAAGAGACAGTTGAATGTAGATGTTAGAGTTGCTCGAATATTTAATACTTATGGCCCTAGAATGAGTGCTACAGATGGCAGGGTGGTATCAAATTTTATAGTTCAGGCTCTACAGGGCAGTGACTTGACTCTTCACGGAGAAGGTAAGCAAACTCGAAGTTTTTGTTATGTAGATGATTTAATCGAGGGTTTAATCTCTCTGATGGCTAGTGACTATGACCAGCCAATTAATCTTGGGAATCCCTCCGAGTGTACAATTGCAGAACTGGCTGAAAACGTTCTAGATTTAACAAATTCGCCAAGCAAAATAATAAATAAAGGTAGACCAATAGATGACCCGAATCAACGTCAACCCGATATTTCACTTGCTCGTGAAATTTTAGACTGGAACCCTGAGACTGATCTTAAGTCAGGTCTTTATTTGACTGTAGAATATTTTAAGGAGCTAGTATGAGTGATGAAAAAGTGCTTGTTGTGGGGGGTGCTGGGTACATTGGTTCTCATACGAACAAAATTTTGAATAAGGCCGGTTATCAGACTATTGTTTTAGATAATCTTAGTTATGGTCATCGAGATTTCGTTAAGTGGGGTGAATTAATTGAAGGAGATATGGCAGATGAAGATTTACTAGACGATATTTTCACTAAAAACAAGATTAAAGCTGTAATGCATTTTTCAGCATTTATAGCTGTTGGTGAATCTGTCCAAAAACCAGGAATCTATTATGATAATAATGTTTCTAAAACGGTAACCTTGTTGAATAAAATGATTCAACATAATGTGCCTTATTTTATTTTTAGTTCCACTTGCGCCATCATGGGAGAACCTCAATATCTACCTTTAGATGAGAAACATCCAAGAAATCCTATTAATCCATATGGTTGGTCTAAATATATGGTTGAGCAAATACTGCATGACTTTGAGCAAGCACACGGCTTAAAATCGACCGTTCTGCGCTATTTCAATGCCAGTGGGGCAGACCCAGATGCTCAAGTTGGTGAAAAACACGACCCCGAAACTCATTTGATTCCGTTAATTTTAGATGCGGCTATGGGAGTTCGAGAGAATATTACGATTTTTGGCGATGATTATGAAACTCGAGATGGTACTTGTATAAGAGACTACATTCATGTAAATGACTTAGCCGAGGCACATTTATTGGCTCTAAATTGGATGGTTGAAAATCAGCAATGCAATCATTTCAATCTTGGTAACGGTGAAGGGTTCACGGTCAAAGAAATTATTGAAGTAGTTGAGAAAGTAACGGGAAAGTCTGTTCCTATCAAAATGGGTATGCGTCGAGAAGGAGACGCTGCGTCATTGGTTGGCTCAAGTGAAAAGGCTCAAAAGGTTCTTGGCTGGGTCCCCAAATTAAATAGTATTGAAGATATCGTTTCGACGGCTTGGAATTGGCATCAAAGAATGCGTTTGATGTAAGCATTTAGAATTTTTTAATGGAGTTTTATTCTTGTTGCTCCAGTACTGTGTAGCCTTTATCTTTCAATAGAGCCTGCTTTTCAGCTTCAAGCAGATCTGCTGACATCATATCTTCAAGAAGGGCTTCTAGATCATATTTGGGTTTCCAATCTAGTTTTGTTTTAGCTTTAGTGGGGTCTCCTAGAAGCGTTTCAACCTCAGTAGGTCTAAAGTATCTGGGGTCCACCGAGACTAACTTTTTACCAGATTTTCTACATAAGCCTGTTTCTTCAAGACCAGTACCTTTCCAATCCAAGGGGATTCCAGCTTTTTCAAAAGCTAAAGAACAAAAATCTCTGACGCTATGCTGGATGCCGGTAGCTATTACATAGTCATCAGGCTCATCTTGTTGCAGAATTTTCCACATCGCCATTACGAAATCTT
>JAYZAC010000052.1:0-14618 GCA_036339875.1 bacterium
AAAGATGAAATTGAAACCCAGGTTGGCTTAATCAGCACATTTCCACGGGATGCTGAAAAACCTAGTATTGCACAAGTTGTTCGAAAGCAACCTGCAATTTTAGTAGGAATTCATGGTGACCTAAGTGAGGACGCATTAAAAATATTCTCGGATTCCATTCGAGATGAACTGCTTAAGCTGCCACAGATAACGCTCATCGATTATTTAGATAACAAAGAACGCGAAATCAGCATTGAAGTTTCTGAAGCCAAACTTCAAATGTATGGCTTTACCTTTTCACAAGTATCTCAGGCTATTCGTCGAGAGAGTGTTAATATTCCGGCGGGCCTAATTCGATCAGACGGTGGCGAAATCATGGTTCGCACCATCGATCAAAAATATACTGGGCAGCAAATGAAGAGTATTATTTTGAGGGCTAATCCTGATGGATCTCAAATAAGACTGGGAGATGTCGCTACAGTAATTGATTCTTTCAAAGATGATAATCGTAAAAGCCTAATGGATGGCATCAATACTAAAGTCCTGAGAATTTATAAAACTTCTGGACAGGATCTTATAAAAATTGCGGATGCTGTAAAAGCTTATGTAGCAAAAAAACAGAGTGAGCTTCCCAGTAATATCGAGATGTTATGGTGGAGTGATTCTTCGCGAATGGTGAAAGGACGACTTGCATTAATGGTCAGAAATGGCCTGCAAGGACTTTTACTGGTTTTTCTTGGGCTTACTCTGTTTTTGGAATTGAGACTAGCCTTCTTTGTCGCGCTTGGAATTCCAATCTCATTTCTTGGCGCTTTTGTTCTAATGCAGTTTGCAGGTCAATCTTTTAACATGCTTTCACTATTTGCCATGATACTTGTACTAGGCATTGTAGTAGACGATGCAGTAGTGGTCGGAGAGTCTATTTTTCAAAGACTCCGGAAAGGTGAGAAACCCGAGTGGGCCGCTTACAATGGTACGACCCAAGTCTTTTGGCCCGTGGTTGCATCCGTATCTACTACTATTGTAGCTTTTGTACCGCTATATTTCGTAGATGGAATGATGGGAAAGTTTTTTGCAGTTGTTCCATTCGTTGTTATCGCAGCACTTTTACTCTCTCTCGTAGAATCTATTATCATACTTCCTGGTCACATTGCTCATCATGTTAAACCAATTCAGAAGCAAAATTTCTTCACTCGACTACAAGCAAAAATGCAGCGCTTGATGCAAGAAGGAATAGAGTGGTTTATTCGCAGAGTTTACTTAAAATCCGTACGCTTCATTTTGAGATATCGTTATGCTGCTGTCGCTAGTGCATTCTCTCTGCTAATTATTTCAGTAGGGATGATTGCGGGGGGAAGAGTTGAGTTCAATTTCATGCCCAAAACTGATAACGATGTGGTTCTGGTTTACCTTGAGTTTGCTCCTGGAATTGACTTTAAGCATACCGAGAAGTGGGCAGATCATATCTTATCAAAACTCTACGTTACCGAAAAAAATATGCGGGAGCAATTCGAAGTAACTGGACGAAAGGCTGGCTTTCCTTTTGTTAAGCATGTTTATACCTCAATTGGCAACGGAGGATCCCATAATGCTCGAATTCAAGTAGAACTTTTACCAGCAGAAAATCGCAACATCCACTACATGGAAATCTTAGAGGAATGGCGTAAAGAAGTTGGAGTAATTCCTGAAGCAGTAAAGGTAAGATACGCATCTCGAATGATGGGACCCTCTGGGCAAGCTCTAGCGATTCATGTTCAGGGAAATAACTTCAATAGTATGATTGAGGTTAAAGATAAACTGAAATCAGAAATTTCAAAGTACCCATTTGTTAATGATATTTATGATGATTTTACAATTGGTAAACTTGAAGCTCGACTTCAGTTAAAACCTCTAGCTAGACATTTAGGAATCTCTTTAAGAGATGTGGCGACTCAACTTAGGCAGTCGTATTTTGGAGATCAAGCATTGAGGATTCAACGCGGCAAAGACGATATAAGGGTGTACGTTCGATATCCGCGCTCTGAGAGACGAAGCCTTGACTCCCTTACGAACATGTTTATACGTACTCCTCAAGGTAGACAAATACCGTTTTCTCAAGTTGCCGAAATTGTATATGCACGAGGTTACAGCATCATTAAACATAAAGATCGTAATCGCATTATTAATGTTTTTGCCGACATAGATTCCAAAAAAGGTAACAGTGGACAATTGGTATCCGAACTCGGCCAGGATTTTGTACCCATGCTTAAAAAAGATCATCCCGATGTCAGTATTTCATTTGGTGGTCAAGCAGAACAAAGAGCCAAGTCTTTAGGCTCCCTATATATGGGCTTCTTCATTGCCATGTTGGTTATATACACCATCTTATCAACTATATTTAGAAGCTACATGCAGCCCCTGATAATAATGATGGCGATACCATTTGGATTCATCGGCGCAGTTTTTGGTCATATGGTTATGGGAATGAAATTGACCATAATGAGCATGTTTGGATTGGTTGCTCTAGCGGGCATCGTAGTAAATAATTCCCTTTTACTCATAGAGTTTATAAACCGTAAAATCAGGGCCGGGAGCCCTATGATGTTAGCTGTATCAAGATCTGGACAAGAGCGTTTTATGGCAATATTTCTAACATCGGTTACCACCTGTCTAGGTATTACACCAATGCTTTTTGAGAAAAGTATTCAAGCACAGTTCCTTCAGCCTTGTGTAGTTAGTTTGGGATTTGGGCTTGTGGGATCAACAATTTTCACCTTACTGCTGATACCAGCAATGTATGTGATTCTGTATGACATTCGAGCCTCAATCGCTAGTTTTTTTAGAGGTTATCCTGTAAAGCCTATTGAGTTTATACGTAAAAGTACCTTCCCATCCGATTCGGAACAATGATAGCTTTAGTGGAATAGTCTCTTGCCCACTACCTCTTCAAGGTGTAATATGCGGTAAGTCTGTCAGACAGCCCTTGAATAGCTCTGTTGCTGGGATTGGGTTTGTCAGATCTTTCGATCGGTTCACATATATTAGGAGCTTCAATGGCCATGGCAAAGCAGGAATTAAATTACGACCCACAGAATCTACCGCGTGAATTTAAGACTCATTATATCAGCGCAACAGAACAGGATATTAACGAAATGCTTTCCACGTTAGGGCTAAGTAAACTCGAGGATTTATTTGAGCACATCCCCCCATCAATACGTATGAATAAAGCTCCTAATGTACCACCTCGTCTTGAGTACCGAGAATTGTACAATCATCTCGTCGAAATTAGTAAGAAAAACAAACCGGCCACCAGTTTTGTAGGTGATGGACTTACGCAAATCAGTGAACATCCCATAGCAGCCAAAATTGCTAGTATAAGAGGATTAACGACTGCCTATACCCCATATCAACCTGAGCGCAGTCAGGGTACTCTAATGACCATGTGGCTGTATCAAAATGTACTCAATCGATTGACTGGAATCGAAGCAATCAACGCATCAATGTACGAACGCAGCACCTGCTTGTATGAAGCAATCCAATGCTCTAAGCGTATTGTCAAAAAGAGCTCTATCGCCATTGTCGTAGACCATCTATATCCAGGGGATAAAGAAGTACTAAATACCTTGTCCGATGGAACCGATTTGGAAATTCGCTTTGCGCCACTGTCAGAAAATGGTGTTGTAGATTTAATTGCGCTCGAACACATGGTGAAAGAAGCAGGTCAAAATTTAGCTTGTCTAGTCTTTCAACAAGTTAATTGTTTAGGCAATTTAGAAGATGTTCACAACTTGACAAATTTAGCTCATGAATATAGTTCACAAGCCATAGCAGTGATCGATCCATTGCATTTAGTCAAAGGTGGTTTAAAACCTCCCTCTGAGTTTGGCGAACAAGGTGCCGACATGATAGTTGGTGAAGCCCAGCACCTAGCTATTGACGCAAATTATGGCGGGCCCGGCCTTGGATTGTTCGGTATACGCTTCAATGAGCAAAATAAGACCGCTATTCGTTCGACCGCCGGCCGTTACGTTGGTAATGCAAAAGATGAGTCAGATAGAGAATGTAAAGTAATGGTGCTCTCGACAAGAGAGCAACATATTCGTAAGGAGAAAGCTACTTCAAACATCTGTTCTAACCAAGGCTTCGTTGCAACAATGGCGGGTGCTTCGATACTTGCACGAGGAGATGATGAACTCGCTGCCATACTAGAAAAATCGACACGTATTGCGCATGAAGCGGCTACTGCCTTAACCGCCTTCGAAGGAGTTGAATTAAGCTATCCTAAGCAAGCTTTTCTAAATAGTTTCAGTCTTACTTTGCCGATAGAGGCTTCTGTATTTCTAGAAAGAGCGGAATCTGAGGGACTCATTGCTGGAGTGAACCTTAAAGATCGTGTAAGAAGCCATAATCAAGTTTTATTGAGCTTTAGTGACCAAAATAGTAATGAAGACTTACAGAAACTCATAAATTTCTTTAAGACGCAATTTTCTGATGGGATTAGCCAGAAACCAGTAAATATACCAACGGAATTCAAACGTAACACTGAGCCTGGTATTCCAAAATTTAGTAGCGATGAAATATACGAGTATTATAAAAAACTTGGCGAACAGAACATCAGTCCTGATCAAGGTCCGTATCCGCTGGGCTCCTGTACAATGAAATATAATCCATACATTAATGATGCCTGCGCAAGTCTTCCTGATTTCACGAAAGTTCATCCACAAGTCCCTGAAACAATAAGTCAAGGATGTCTTCAAATTTTATTTGAGGTACAGGAAACCTTTAAGACAATGCTTGGACTCCCAGGGTGTACGACTCAACCAGTAGCTGGTGCTCAGGGGGAATTAGTAGGCATTAAAATGTTTCAAGCGTACCATCGGGACCATAGTAGTACCAAGCGCGACATTCTGATTATCCCAAGGAGTGCTCACGGTACAAATTATGCTACTGCCACTATGGCCGGGTTCAAACCTAAAAATGCTGATGGAGTACCCGGATTACTACTAGTTGACGCCGACGACTCTGGTCAAGTCGATATGGAACAGTTACGCTCAGTTGTAATTGAGCATGGAAACCGAATTGCTGGAATTATGGTAACAAATCCTAACACCTCTGGGATAATGGAGACTAGATTTGCTGAAATTGCCGAATTAATTCATGAAGTTGGAGGCCTAGTATATATGGATGGGGCTAACTTAAATGCAATCGCAGGCTGGGCTGATCTTGGTAGGATGGGAGTTGATGCCGTACATAGCAATCTTCACAAAACTTTCTCAATTCCACATGGTGGTGGAGGTCCTGGTGATGCCATTGTCGCAGTGAGTCAAAAATTAATAAATTATCTACCAGGTTTGCAGTATAAATATGAAAATGGAACTTACCAAAGTTTTAAGACCGAAAAATCAATAGGCTCTTTTCACAGACATCATGGAAATTTTGCACATAAAGTACGTGCTTACACCTATCTTCGAGCCCTTGGTCCAGAGGGTATTCGAAAGATGTGTGCAGTCGCAGTCCTCTCAGCTCGCTACCTTCATCATCAATTAAAAGATTCTTTTCCAGGACTTCCCTCCACATCCTCGGAACCTAAAATGCATGAGTTCATTTTAACTTTATCACCAGAGACATTCGAAGCTATTCAAGCAAAAGGCATTAAACATTCATTAGTAATTGCCAGAGTTGGTAAATTATTTTTAGACTTTGGAATGCATGCTCCAACAGTGGCTTGGCCAGAGACTTATGGACTAATGGTTGAACCCACGGAAAGCTACACAAAAGCCGAGTTGGATAGATTTATAGAAGTGGTCAAGGAAATTCAGTCCATCTTAAATGAAAATCCTGAAGTTCTCCTAACGGTGCCTCATTTCACTCCAGTAGACCGAATTGATGATGTAAGTGCCAACAAAAATTTGGTTTTTAATGGCCCGCTGGAAACATTACCTATTATTTTACCGAATAGAATTCCACCTGTCGATTTAGCTAGACTACCTGTTAATGAAATACGAAATCGAATCATCAGGGCTCATGAACAAGAAACTTTAAGTTGAATTAAAGTAATGATTTTCAATCTCTCGTGCTACTTTTTTCCAACTAAAAATCTCGGATTTTGCTAGACCAAAAGCGGCACGCTGTATTAAATCTTTCTCATTCATACTTGAAATCAAATTGAAGGCTTCCAGTACTTTATCGGGACGTTCAAAATCAGCGAACTCCCCTAGGCCACAGAAAAGATCGAGAAATGATTGATTTGGATGAAGCATCAAAAGGCTGCCCGAAGCCAATGCTTCCATGCTTGCCAATCCAAACCCCTCATATTCTGATGCACTAACAAACAAACCCGAGCAGTGATATAGTTTCAACAATTCTTCAGAACTTAAATTTGAAAAAAAATTTATAGACTTCTTCGAATTTAATCCTCGGGTAAGCTCTTTCCATTGACCTGAAAATTGTTCTGTGCCAACAATTGTCAAACTTAAATTTGAATGGTGCCGATGACAATGGTCGAAAGCTTGGAGTAATCGATGGACCTGCTTATTTGATTCAAATCCACCAACATACAACCAATTATTGAGTTTAAGTTCACGAACTTGCTTTGGTCGAAAATAATCAACATCTACGCCGTTTTCCACTAGTTCTACATTATCGCAAATACTCTTAAACTTGAAAAAATCTTGCCGAGAACAGGCCAGAACTTTAAGTACATTTCTTAATTGAAAACGCGTGCGAGTGTGAAAAAAAATGTTTTTGAGCATTCTTAATTTTGAAGTATGAAAATAACCTCCATGGGTACTCAAAAATAAAGGAATATCGCTAAATCTCATAACTGCTGACAAAAATCCATCTACACCATGCACATGAACAATATCATAATCCTTAAGACATAAGCCTAGACTTGGAACCCAAAAAAAACGCGACCAGCCTCTGAAGGCTACTCTTTTAACAAAAATATTTTGATCCTTAAAAAAAACTGATGAATCATCACCTAGAGATTCGCCCGTATGAATATTACGATTCAATGTTAAAACATCCACTTCGTGGCCTAGATTTATTAAATGTCTACTCAGCTGGGCAACATACTCTTGCATTCCCCCAGTACGCGGAAGGAACTGTCGTACGACCTGTAAAATTCGTAGACCATGACGCTTAACTTCCACTATTAGTCTCCCTGCAAACTTTATTAATCAAGCGAGGACCACGAGGTCCAAAAATAAAACCTATTAAGTAGCTGAAACCATGAATTATTGGATAAAAAATTAGTATTAGAGGAGCATATCCCCAAAAACTAGGTGTTAGAGTCAGACTACGAAATATAATTAAACTCAATACAAAATATAAAAACAAAAGGATTCCAGGAACTAGGGGCCAAAGATAATTTACTAGTGGCAGCAAGCTAACGAACAAAATAGAGATAGAACCCCTTAATTGATAAGTACCCAATCGACCTTTGACAAAAGGACTACCTATCCAACTTGAGGCTTCTGGATTACGCCGCTTGAAGTAAGGTTCAAAAAAATATTTTCTAGCATCTTTTAATAGAAATAAAGGGTCCCTAGAATCATGAGCTGGATGATTGGCAGTCATTTGGTCAACTACAGGTAAGTTATAACCGTTACGCACAAACCGTAAACCAAGGTCTGTATCTTCTCTAAAATGAATACCAAAAGATTTCAAAAAGTAGGCCTCATCAAATCCCCCTAACTTTAGAAATAAATCACGTCTGTAAATAATATTTCCAGAACCAAAACCATCAACAAAATCGGCTGTAGAAGCTCTAATATGAGACCAATTAGGCGATTTATGAACTCTGGTAATACCCTGATATCCAGCACCCTCAGTTCTGTTCTGAGTAGGCCACCATTGAATAGATTTTTCATCCATTATAACGTCGTCATCTATAAAATAAATCCATTCTCCTTGAGCTGTTATTGCACCTAGATTCCGAGCTGCTGATGGTCCACTACCCCTAGAATTCAGAAGCTTTGTATTATATTGTTCACTCAATTCTATGTAATGTTTTCTTACATTTAGATTGGAACCATCATCAACAATTATCATTTCGTAGCTTATTGAGGTCAACGCAAACATTCTTACAATAGATTCAAGGCAAACCATCAAATTTTCAGGCCTATTGCGACTCGGAATAACAACACTAAACTCCATTATCAAGTGATCTTTCATGCAATAATTCACTCTCTACGGAAAGTAAACGAAGTAAATAAAAAATATAAAAAGTCATGATTTGAATTTTGAAAATGGGCTCGAATAAACTTACCAAAAATAAAGCTATGATCAGTGAGAAATATAATTGATAAAAAAGTAAAATCCCGTAACTTTCATAACATTCAATTTTTATACTCTCTGAAAAGACTTTCAGTCTTAAATAAACAAAACTGATAAAAGAAATAGCGAATATTAAGAAACTCGCACTACCAATCAGACCTGTCTCAGCTAAAAGGCCAGTGTAGAAGCCATCCGCGTCGTGAAACTTAGTCATTATGGGATAGAGACCCAATCCAATCCCCTCTAATGGATTATCTAGAAAAATTTTGATAGCAGCTTTATAATTTTCTAAACGACCTAATGTTGATCGAATATTGTAAAGAATAACGGGATCGCTAGTTCCCGAGAATAGATAAAATACCGAGGTAATTCGGTGATAAATATCTCGAGGAAGAATTACTAAAATACTCAAACTTAATACTGGAAAACCAAGTATTAAAATTGGAATTTTAACTGCTTCTTTCCAACTTCGTAACCAGTCTAGAAATCTAAAAAACGCAAACGTACATAATGAAACAACTAGAATAAATATTCCATTTCGGGAGAGTGCCAGATTTAGTGTGATTAAATTTATAATCAAAGATATCCAGCAAAAATATCGTACTAGACCTCGAAATCGTAGCACCCCCATCAAAGCTAGTATTCCCATAAATCCAGCATACATACTTAATAATAATGAATCTTCAAATGTACCCGGAACACCTAATCGAATACTAACTTCACCATCAATCACTGAAGGAAAGCGGAAGCCATTATATTTTTGCCAAACCGCCATAAGATTAACCAAATAAGAAGCCCCAAGAATAGCTATTAGGAAAGGTTTAAGATCTTTTGCTGATATGTTCTGAATCACCCAATAAGTCAAGAAGAAATTAACGACATAGCTAATCCACTCACGAAACGAGACAATTATGACTTGAGAGCGCATTACCAAAATCAGAAGAACACTCAGAAAAAATATACTAGCTAAAATTACTCGATCTAATTTTGGACGGTCATCATGCTTAAAAAAATTGAATAAATTCCAAGATCCGAATACGAGAAAAATGAAGTCGAACCAATTTAATACTCGCCCACCTAAATGAATCCCCACGTCGGGAAAAAGTGGCATACCTACGCCTAACAATAAATATACGAAAGCCCTTACATTGCCTGACCAAAGTTGTGCTAATAAAAGAACCATAGCTAGCGCAATAATAAGTGTCAGATTAGATTGATATTGAATCCCTAAAGACAGCAAAATAGAACCAAAAATAAGAAGCCACAAACTCTGAATTTTTGTAGATCTAATCAAGCGCAGTTTCATTATTTGTTGGCACCGAAAATGCAAAATCGAAAGTTAGTTTAGCTACTTTTTCCCAAGAAGCGATTGGCATTTCTTCGAATATATTTGTAAATAAAGTCTCTCTCAGCTCTGAGCTTCGCGATAAACTCAAAAGGTAGGTAGCCAATTCACGTGCAGATTGAAAGAAAAAACCCGTTTTACCATGCAGCACTGTATTTAAATTGCCTCCTACAGGTGTTGCGAGAGTTATTAAACCGGCTTGATAAATACCCTCGGATAAAGAAAGTGAATACCCTTCATAATAGGATGCATTGATCTGTACCTGAGCTTTTCTCATCAAATTTAGGACTTCGGAATAGGGTCTATCTCCAAGATATTCAATCCCGGGCTCTGATTTGGCTAAGGACCCACCCAAGACTAATAATCGAATATTCTTATTTTTTTCTCGCACTAAGCGAATTCCTTCTCGAATTAAATTAAATCTTTTAACCTTATCAGAGCTTCTTCCGCAAAATAGACACAATAATTCACTCTCGTTTCCAGAGCTCTTTGGTCTCTTAATACGTTGAGCCTCAAAGCCACCTCCCGAGGGAATTCGGCTAACTGGACCTCGATAACCCATTCTGTGAATCTCTCTGATAGCCCAATCACTGACTCCAATCACACCGTCTTTTCCTCTTCTAGAAGCCGACTCCATTGCAAGCCATTGAAGAAACTTTGGATGTATCCACAACCACGGTCGCTGATAAAGATTACCTAAAATGGTACCGTGAAAAGTATGAACTCTACGATACGCTTTGGGCATAGCTCCCAGTCCATAAATAGCGTGACTAAGACATAAATCATACTCATTATCATCAATCTCATGAATAACATTCAATGATTTACTTACAAACCCTAAAGGGTTATATAATACGCAAGACATTCCTATATTTTGAGCTGCTTCAGCAAAAGAAAGAATGAATCTTTCTACTCCACCCACTCGATCCAGATGATAAGGTGCTACGATGATAACTTTGCGAGATTTCAAAACAACTCCAAAGCTTTTCGTAAATCCGGATGGAGATATTCGTGTGAAAGGTAATATTTTTTTTCATTCTCCGAAAGAATAGCACAAAACTGTATGAGATATTTTTTGGCATAAAATCGTTTCAGATCAAGATATTTATTTAGAGAATTAACCATAGAACTAATTAGAAGGATACGAGGTATTGGCTTAGTTAAATACAAAGGATCCTTAAAAAGCCTAACCACTTTTTCAAAAAAAATAGAATAATAAAAATAATTCATAGGGTCTAAATCGCATGCAAATTGCATAGACTGCATAAAATTGTAGTATTGTTGACTGTCGCCGCCCATTCTAGCTAGATAAAGATGGGTAGAAGCTTTCCAATAGTAGTATCGGGGATCCTTATCATAGAGTCGGATCGCTTTTTCAAATGCCTCGCAGGACAACTGGAAATACTCATCTTGAGACTTTGAGAGCGCAGCCTCAATCCTAAAACGGCCCATGCAATACCATGCATAATGAGAGGAGGGGTTTTCTTCAATCCAAATCTCGGCAATTTTTAAGCCTCGCTGCCATGCTCCCGTCCTTAAAGTATCTTTTAATTGTTGGCGATAATTATGGTGCTCAAAATTACGAAAGTGTAGCGAAGCCACACTGTAAAAAAAAATTAGATGAAAAATTAGACGATACACAGACCGTCATTTTAATTCTTTAAGCTTCTTGAATCCAGTGAATCTCATGAACCATAGAATTCTACCCAATCCTGTCCAATCTCAATTTTATTCAATTTCACAGGAATAAGATCCATGAGAGGAAACTTATCAAGCTTAAGAACAGGATTAATCCGATTAACTACTTGGCCTGTTACGAAGCTCGGTATCTTAAGTGAATTAAGCCTAACTCTACTTGCTTTGAAATCAACCGAACGACCATCTGGACGGACTTCGAAGTTTCCTTCGGTGCGTACTCTTGCTGAAAAAAATCGATTTCGAACTTTTGCAGAAAAAATCATCGCTCCATTTTTAAGCTCAATTTTGGGGTTTCTCAGATTAATACGTTTTTGTTCAGCCACTAGATAATTATTTATGTCATCTTCCTTCAATCTGAAATTAAATTTTACTGAATCGATGGACTTGATAACCAATTTGCTATCTATGATTAACCTACCTAAGTCAAATCTAACCCCGCGGAAAACCGCCCTGCCTCGTTTGATATTAAGATTTTCCATACCTTGAAGCATATTATCTTTAAAAATGACCTCTACCTGCCTAAAATGCCCACCAAAGATTTCGTCTCGAGAACTTGCGTAGAATCTTATTTTAATCGAATCGCCGCTTTTCAAGAACTCTTGCATGCCCGTGCGAAAAGCCTCCTGTACTTCGGCTATTTTAAGTGAGCCTAGACGCTCCTGATTATTTTGCCGATGCCATCCAAAATCAGGACTTGTCTTCGATTGAATTGACGTACCGAATCCAATCAAAAGAAGAAGAAATAGACCCGTATAATAATTCCTCATAATCCGTTGATCGGACAAAAGGAAACAAATATTAACTATTTTTGTTAGTATCCTTCGACAGATCTGAGTAAATCGGACTAGCAGTTATACGTCTCGAACTCAAGAATGAAAGAAAAAATAACACCAATGCCACGATAGCTAGAATTTGAAAAGCCAACTCTGCCATACTGGGACTCTTGTAGTTACCATTGGCACTAGTGGAAAGCTGGCGTTTATTATTAGTATATTCACGCAGCTCAGCTTCCATTTTATCCATTTCCGAGTAAAATTCTTCGAGAGCTCTGTCTCTTTGATTCTGACTTCCAAGAGAAAGATTCCTATTATTTTTGCTTGTATCAAAATCTAAAGCTCCGGAGTCAACAGCAGGTCCAGTCTTTTCAATACTAGATTCGTATCCTCTTGCTGCTGTATTTAGCTCAGTGTTTAAGGCCTGATTCTTTCTGGAATTGAAAATCACTGGGTTCAAACGCTTTTCTATCTCATTAAGATAATCATCTAATTCTTCACTTCTATAGCCGTTCTCATGTGCTAAATTCATATAACGCTTAGAAAGCTCATATTGATTAGAAATAAAATACCTGCGACCAATGTCATAGTAGAATCCAGCATTAGATGTGATCTCGACCTGATCTGATTTTCCTTCATCAAAGCTTGATGAAAAACTATTCGTTGATCTAACATTTTGAGGCAGATCAGACTCAACGCCTTTATCCTGTACAAAGTTCCGATTTACTCGTTTTTCAGCAAATATCCTCTCACTTGAGGATTCATAAGGATTTCGTATGCTGCCATCCTCGTACTCAAGGGCTCCCAGATTTTCACCTGATGTTTCAGGCCTGACTTCTGGTCGATCTACGATATAATCAACCGAACCCTGACGTTGTCGAATTGGAGATACTCGCGCACTGGATACAACATCTGGATCAGTAATAGCTAAATTTTCAATAGAGCGACTAACTTGTAATGAATCTCTATCACCTTCTTGCGATTTAGGTAGGTACTCTGTTTTTTCTGCCTTACTAAAAACGATTTTGTCTAATTTTCGCCTCTTAATGCTTGTATCCAGGATTTTAGCAACTGTAACTCCCCCATTATTTACATAAAATTTTTGAATCGTATTATCAACAATTTCACGATTATTACGATGTGTACTTGCAACAAAAGCTTGATTACCCAATACAAAACCCAGCTGTAATTTTCCTAAGTAATAACGTTCAAATACCGCAGGTATTTTTCCTCGCGGACTCGGATAAACCCCATGAAAATAATCCTCTAGAAATTTTTTAACTGCTGTACGATCAAAAGTAGTGAAAATTTCTAATTCAAGGACTTCCTCATCGGCATTTTCAAGGTCTAAAGCCGAAACCTGTTCAGATTCGTCTTTCAGCAAATAATAGAGCTTTTGATATTGTTTGTTAGCCAAAAGTTTCTCTGGATAGACAAGTTGAAAACTTGGCATTTGGAGATTTAGAGAAGAATCGTATTCTACTGTTGACTCTGAAGAAAGTTCAACGATCGGTTTTTCAGCTATGTCATTTGATTCAGGCAAACGATCGGGAAGATTGGATTGACTTAGTCTTTGCTCAGCCTCACGGGCAGATCTCAGCATTAACTGCTCGGGGTCTATCGAAGACTCTTGAGGCGGGCTAATTGAATTCTCTTTAGATAATGAATCCCGAACGTCTTCAGACTTCTGAGAATCTACCTCCGCGACTTGAGACGTGCTGCTTTTGATAATCAAAGGTTGAGGACCAATTTTCTCTTTACCAGACTGGGACACAGGCCACAAATATAAATGCATCAACTGTTCTCTGGAATGAGGACCTGCACCAGCACCGTCAGCCAAAACTCGAGTAGGAATCGAACCTCCATGTCTAGATTTCTGAGCTACAACAAGAGGCTCAAATTGCAAATCAAAATTCTGCTTTATACTATTCATAACTTCAGTAAGAAATCGCAAATTATAACTAGACATATCTCTCTGCCGACGACCTCGTAAGCGAAAACTACGTTGAAATTTTTTGTCAAAACTGAAGAACGTAACCGAATTGTGTGTATTGATGCCTTCAATCTCTACATGCAATGCAACGCTAAATTCACGACGACCTAGTTTGTAACTATAGTCTTTTACTCGCCCACGAACTAATGCTTCGACTTTATATTTTTTTCCGAGGTCCCTCAGAACGTCTGGATTCCCCTGATTGGCTACACTACTAAATTGCTGAGTTGCATCTGGGCTAAGCTCTACCGAAAAGTTATTATCTTTGACCAGTTGTTCAAGGAAAAAAGCACTGAAGTTATCCGCATCTTCTTTCAGTACAGAATCATCATGCCTCAGACTCGTTGCAGCCACACGTAGCAAATACTGATTTTGGTCTAATCTCTTATTTGCACTAATTTTCTTACCATTCTTTGGCCTAAAAAAGCCGAAGCGATCGAACCGATGAGAGCAACCCCAGAACGACATACAACTAGCCAACACAATAAGGTGGATTACTTTACGATTTAACATGGTCCTCAGAGCACCCAAAATCACATAAATTGGATTAAATGACGAATTTTTGTCCATA
>JAYZAC010000053.1:0-4667 GCA_036339875.1 bacterium
CTTTATTCTACGATTACAAAAGGCAGTTAAATGTAGATGTTAGAGTAGCTCGAATATTTAATACTTACGGCCCCAGGATGAGTGCTACCGATGGTAGAGTAGTTTCTAACTTTATAGTTCAAGCTTTGCAGGGTAGCGACCTGACTCTACATGGAGAAGGTAAGCAAACGAGAAGTTTTTGTTATGTGGATGATTTAATCGAAGGTTTAATCTCACTCATGGATAGTGACTACGATAAGCCAATTAATCTTGGTAATCCATCCGAATCGACAATTGCAGAATTGGCTGAAATGGTTCTAGAGTTAACAAATTCGTCGAGCATTATAATTAACAGGGGTAGACCTGTGGATGATCCAAATCAAAGACAACCAGATATCTCACTTGCTCGCAAAATATTAGATTGGAGTCCTAAGACTGATCTTAAAAGAGGTTTGCAGCAAACGATTGATTATTTTAAGGAGCTAGCATGAGTGATGAGAAAGTGCTTGTGGTTGGAGGTGCTGGGTACATCGGTTCTCATACCAACAAAATGTTGAATCAGGCCGGCTATCAAACCCTTGTCTTGGATGATCTAAGTTACGGCCATCGCGATTTCGTTAAGTGGGGAGAATTAATCGAAGGGGATATGGCTGATGAAGATTTACTAGACAATATTTTCACCAAAAATAAAATTAAGGCGGTAATGCATTTTTCAGCCTTTATAGCGGTTGGTGAATCTGTTCAAAAGCCAGGTATTTATTATGATAATAACGTCTCTAAAACGGTAACTTTATTGAATAAAATGGTTCAATATAATGTACCTTATTTTATATTTAGTTCCACTTGCGCCATTATGGGAGAACCTCAATATCTACCTATCGATGAGAAACACCCAAGAAATCCTATTAACCCATATGGTTGGTCTAAATTTATGGTTGAGCAAATTCTGCAGGACTTTGAGCAAGCATACGGCTTAAAATCCACGGTTCTGCGTTATTTCAATGCCAGCGGAGCAGACCCAGATGCTGAAGTTGGTGAAAAACACGACCCAGAAACTCATTTGATTCCATTAATTTTAGATGCGGCTATGGGAGTTAGAGAAAATATTACTATTTTTGGCGACGATTATGAGACTCGAGATGGTACTTGCATAAGAGACTACATTCATGTAAATGACTTAGCCGAGGCCCATTTATTAGCTTTAAATTGGATGATTCAGAATCAGAAGTGTAATCATTTCAATCTTGGTAATGGTGAAGGGTTCACAGTCAAAGAAATTATTGAAGTGGTTGAGAAAGTAACGGGTAGGTGTGTTCCTGTCAAAATGGGTAAGCGTCGAGAAGGAGACGCTGCGTCATTGGTTGGCTCAAGTGAAAAGGCTCAAAAGGTTCTTGGCTGGGTACCTAAATTAAATAGTATTGAAGATATCGTTTCGACGGCTTGGAATTGGCATCAAAGAATGCGTTTGATGTAAGCATTTAGAATTTATTAATGGAGTTTTATTCTTGTTGCTCCAGTACTGTGTAGCCTTTATCTTTTAATAGAGCCTGCTTTTCAGCTTCACGCAGATCTGCTGACATCATATCCTCAAGAAGGGCTTCAAGATCATATTTGGGTTCCCAATCTAGTTTTGTTTTAGCTTTGGTGGGATCACCTAGAAGCGTTTCAACCTCAGTAGGTCTAAAGTATCTGGGGTCCACAGAGACTAACTTTTTACCAGATTTTCTACAAAAGCCTGTTTCTTCAAGACCAGTACCTTTCCAATCCAAGGGGATTCCAGCCTTTTCAAAAGCTAAAGAACAAAAATCTCTAACACTATGCTGGATGCCGGTAGCTATAACATAGTCATCAGGCTCATCTTGTTGCAGAATTTTCCACATAGCCAGTACGTAATCTTTTGCATGTCCCCAGTCTCTCTTAGCGTCTAAATTTCCTATGTACATTTGATCTTGTAATCCATGGGCAATTTTGGCTGCAGCCCGAGTAATTTTACGGGTCACAAAAGTTTCGCCTCGTAATGGAGATTCATGGTTAAAAAGAATGCCATTACAGGCATACATACCATATGCTTCTCTATAGTTTATTGTTATCCAGTAAGCATAAAGTTTAGCTACTCCATATGGAGACCGCGGATAAAAAGGGGTTGTTTCAGATTGTGGAATTTCCTGCACTTTGCCATATAATTCAGAGGTAGATGCTTGATATACCCGAGTAGTTTTTTCTAGACCTAAAATTCGAATGGCTTCAAGTACTCGTAGAGTGCCCACAGCATCACAATTAGCCACATATTCAGGAGTATCAAAAGATACTTTAACATGACTCATGGCACCTAAGTTGTAAATTTCTTGGGGTTGTACTTGCTGAATTATTCGAATTAAATTTGTTGAATCGGTAAGGTCTCCGTAGTGTAAAATAAACTTCTGATTATCCACGTGAGGGTCTTCATACAGATGGTCAATACGATCAGTGTTAAATAAGCTTGAACGTCTTTTAATACCGTGGACTACATAACCTTTTTCTAGAAGTAATTCAGCTAAGTAGGCACCATCTTGACCCGTAATTCCCGTTATAAGGGCTATTTTACTCATTGTTTCTCCCGATACTCTTTTACAAACCAATCGTAGGTTTGTTGGATTCCTTTTTCAAGTGATACTGATGCTTTCCAACCTAGTTTATTTGCTAAATCGACATTCAATAATTTTCGCGGAGTGCCATCAGGTTTGTTTGAATCCCAATTGATCTTTCCTTCATATCCAACTATTCTACAGACTAAGTAAGCTAAATTTTTGATGCTAATATCCTTACCTGTACCGACATTAATTAAAGTTTCATTCACTTGAGAATTCATTAAGTGCACACATGCAATCGCCAGATCGTCTACATGAAGAAACTCTCTAAAAGCTGAGCCTGTTCCCCATAGAGTTACAGAAGGTAGGCTTTGAACTTTGGCGCGATGAAACTTATAGATTAATGCAGGGAGAACATGGCTGGTTTCCAAATTGAAGTTATCGTTTGGTCCGTATAAATTTGTAGGCATTACTGAAAAAAAATCAGCACCATGTTGCTCTTGGTAGGCTTGGCATAATTTAATGCCTGCGATTTTGGCCACTGCATAAGCATCATTGGTCGGTTCAAGCGGTCCCGAGAGGAGGTCCGATTCTGAAATTGGTTGAGGTGCTAACCTCGGATAAATGCAAGAACTGCCTAGAAATAACAATTTTTTAACTGAATTTTCAAAGGCGGAGGCGATTACATTACTTTGAATCAATAGATTTTGATAGATGAAATCGGCTTTGAAATTTTTATTGGCCATAATACCACCAACTTTACCAGCGGCTAGAATGACATACTCAGGTTTTTCTTCATCGAAAAATTTCTCTACTTCGAACTGTCGTGTAAGATCCAGTTCATGCCGTGATCTTAAAATTAAATTTGAATAATTTAGAGTTTTTAGTAAGTGCACAATGGCACTACCTACCATTCCTCTATGCCCAGCTATATATATTTTGGAATCTAATTTCACAGAGGAAAGAGTGTATCATAAATTGTCGATAAATATGATGGTATGAGTATGTCACATTTGAAAGAGTTAGAGGCGCGAAGTATATATATATTGAGGGAAGCATACGCAAACTTCAATTCCCTTTGTATGCTGTGGTCTATTGGTAAAGATTCAACCGTATTATTATGGCTTGCTAGAAAAGCCTTTTTTGGACATGTGCCTTTTCCTCTTGTTCATGTGGATACTAACTTTAAGATTAAAGAGATGATTCGCTACAGAGACGCTTTGACTCGTGATTGGAAGCTTAATATGGTTGTGGGTCAGAACAAGAGGGCTATTTTAGATGGTAGAACATTTCCAGATGGTAAACTAAATAGAGTTGACTGCTGTAGGCAACTCAAAACAGCAGCTCTCAAGCATACATTAGACGGTTCCTGGCCACGGCTTGTTTTTGATCATAATCTTGATAAATACGTACAGGACGAAAGCGGTTCAGTATTTGAGGGTGTCATAGTGGGTGCTCGTGCGGATGAGGAAGGGTCTCGTAGTAAAGAGCGTTATTTCTCACCTCGAGATTCTGAAAACAGTTGGGATTTAGGCGATCAACCTCCTGAATTCTGGTCTTATTATAAAACAGATTTTGCTCCCGGAACACACTTGAGAATTCATCCATTACTTGATTGGACGGAATTAAATATTTGGGAATATATTCACACCGAAAGTATTCCTACTGTCTCGTTATATTATGATCAAGGCTCTGGCTGTCGTTACAGATCATTAGGATGCGAACCTTGTACAAAGCCAGTAGATTCAACGGCGGTTAATCCGGAGCAAATTATTCGGGAGTTATCCGAAGGTAAATTTAAAGATATCGCTGAGCGAAGTGGTAGAGCTCAAGATGAAGAAGATGGTGGTGGGCTCGAGACCTTGCGTCGTGAAGGATATATGTAATATGACCAAAGAGAATCTTAGTGTGGTATTCGTGGGTCATGTGGATCACGGTAAAAGTTCTGTTCTAGGGCGTTTGCTTGCAGATACGGGTAGCCTAGCGAGAGGAAAGCTTGAGAAGGTTAAACAAAATTG
Source organism: bacterium (assembly GCA_036339875.1). Classification (GTDB taxonomy): domain Bacteria; phylum Muiribacteriota; class UBA6191; order UBA6191; family UBA6191; genus JAYZAC01. The sequence continues at coordinate 4,565 of JAYZAC010000053.1, forward strand.
TATCCGTAATTCTAAACCATTTGAATATGCTTTTTTGATTGATGCCTTGAAAGATGAGCAAGAGCAAGGCATCACAATTGATGCGGCACGAATTTTTTTTGAA
>JAYZAC010000054.1:0-36065 GCA_036339875.1 bacterium
TGGTTCAAATTTGAAAAATCCTTTGTAATCAGCTTGTACTTGAATTTTATCTAGAGTCTTTTCATTTATGACTTCCAAAGTCAAGCCAGGATGTGTATGACCTTGTAAAGTTATTGATTCGTTAGACGTTTCTTGAGGCAAAGAAAAAATGTGTATACTGTCGTCAAATTGAGGGTTCACAAATCGGGTTTCATTGATGTGAGCAGGTGCATTTCGGTCAAAACTTATTACCTGCTTACCGCCTTTGACACCTTCGTACCAATAGTAGTGCTGTAAATCAAGACTGAGACCGATTAAATATGTAAATAAAACAACAATGGCAAAACAGACCGCTTTGCCCTTCTCACCTATGTAGTAATGTCCAAGACCTGGAAAGAGTAAGTTTGCTACAACACTAAGGTATGCTTTCATGAGCCTCAGAATACTATATTTGACTTAAATTTACGCAGATGCTTGTTGAGGGTAGACGCTGACTTTCTTACGACTACGTCCCATTCTCTCGAATGTAACAACGCCGTCACACAAAGCATATAGCGTGTAGTCCTTGCCCATTCCGACATTTTTTCCTGGATGGACTGCCGACCCTCGTTGTCGAATAATTATATTGCCAGCAATGACAGCCGAGCCACCACTCTTCTTTACTCCTAAATATTTAGGATTCGAATCTCTTCCGTTAGAACTACTTCCGACACCTTTTTTGTGAGCCATAATGGTCTCCTCTATTTTTCTCTTATGTTAACGCTTATGTGTTCGGGGTGATGCTTTTCCAGCCTCTTAAATCCGATTAAACTAACCTTAACAAGTATATCTAATATATTTTCTTTTTTATCCTCGAGTCTATGAACATTTCTGCGTGTAACTGAACATAAACCTTTGTCATTGCGAAACTCAAATTCCGTATTACCAACAAGTTTTAGAACTGCTTCTTGAAAGTTCTGAACTGTGACTGAAACAGAATTACAAACTACCCCAAACGACTGACCGGCATCATGACTGAGCTGATGTCCTTCCACTCGTAAAACATCTAGACTCTGATTTGTGAATTCAAAATGAATATTAATCATTTGCGAATTCTGTCAACAGCTTCTAGTTGATTGTTATCCCAGTGATTTTAACTGCCGTGAAGTACTGACGATGCCCCTGAATGCGACGATATCTTTTACGTCGTCTTTGCTTGAATACAAGAATTTTCTTGTGGCGTCCCAGCACGCGACCGTTCTCCTTGACTTCTCCGCTTTCGATAACCACCGTACCAGTCACCTTGGCATTGACCGATTTACCCACGTGAAGATTGTTGGCATCAGCAACTAATAAGACGTCATCAAATACAACTTCATCGCCCCGCTTGCCTGCAATCTTTTCAATTCTTATTTCAGTTCCTTCTTCAACTTTATACTGTTTGCCACCAGTTTTAATAACTGCGTACATGTCTGCCTCCATACCCGTAGCCACGAGCCAAACCGAACAGCATAAATTTGCTGTGCAAGTGATAACACGCGAAATCGAGATGTGAGAGTATATCCAAGCCTTTATAGACAGTCAATTTAATTTTTTAAGAGAAGCGAAAATTTTCAAAATGAAGGTTTGAGTCACCTCGGACGAAGATTCTGGTATTAGTTTCTTTTTCCAGTTGCTTAAAATTATATTCGTCATGCTCGAGTAGAATTGCAGCAACTTCAGGATGACATGTTGCATGTACGAGATCTGCATGATGTCGACTTTTACAGAATTTTTTTAATTCTCTAAATATTTTGTTACACATATAGTCGCGGCTATGAATTCGTCCACGACCTTTACAATATGGGCACTTCTCGAGAAGTTGAGAAGCTAATGTTTTTCCTATGCGTTGCCGTGTTAATTCCAAGATACCTAGTTCACTAATTGGGCGAATATTATACTTTGTCTTGTCCCCTCGGCAGCTTTCTTTGAGCGTTTCGTATACTTGATCTCTATGTTCTATTACCAACATATCTATAAAATCCACGACGACAATCCCGCCTAAATTTCTCAATCTTAGCTGACGTGCAATTTCAGCTGCAGCTTCCAGATTAGTTTTAAAGACTGTTTCTTCGAGATCGTTTGTTCCGATGTAGGAGCCAGTGTTTACATCGATACTGATCAGCGCTTCAGTTTCTTCAATTATTACATATCCTCCTGAAGGTAGAGAGACACGTGAGTTGATTGCGCGGTGAATCTCTTCTTCGATTGAATGTTTTTCAAATAGTGTTTCGTTAGAAAAACTTATTCGTTGTCTGAGGTCAGCCGGAAAAAACTTACAGTAATTGATTACTTTTTCGTATTCATCACGATTATCAATCAAGAATTTATCTATTGAGCTATTGAACAAGTCTCTCACGACCTTTAGAAGTAAACTTGACTCCTCATGTACTAGAGAGGGTGTGGGGCTTAACATTTCCTGTCGCTGTATGGACTCCCAAAGGTTGACTAAAAAATCAAGATCTTCTCCGAGTTCCTCTTTGGAGTGACCTACCGCAACAGTTCTTATAATCAGGCCCATATTATCAGGTTTTATACCTAGACCAATTTCATGAAGGCGAGCGACTTCGACAGGATCTTCTATACGTCTAGATATTCCAATGTGGCTAGATGTTGGCATTAGAACCAAATACCTTCCTGGAAGGGTTAGATATGTTGTACCTCGAGCACCTTTAGAGCCAATGGGTTCTTTGATTATTTGTACTAGAATTTCCTGCCCCACTTTTAGGATATCCGTAATAGATACCGGCGGTTGAGACTCTTCTCCATCATCTTCATCATCTACTTGCCAAGGTTCACCTAAATTAATGTCACTAAGAGGAAGGAAAAGATCTCTCTGGATACCTACATCCACAAAGGCACATTGCATACCAGGTACTATGTTCGTAACACGGCCTTTCATTATGCTGCCAACCAATGTTCGATCGGAAGAATGTTCTACATGAATTTCAGACAGCCTCTTCTCTTGGACGAGGGCTACTCGATTTGTGCTGGGAGTGCAATTGGCTAATAATAGACTACTCATGATGTTGTGGATTCTATCAGTTTATCGAGTTCGTCCTGTCTACCATCTTTAAGTTTGCCAATGAAATCCATGTTACGGAAAAATTGTCTGTAATCCAATCCGAAGCCTACAACGAAATGGTTGTCTACTTCAAAAGCTTTATAGTCGGCTTCAACAGCTATTTTACGGGGTGCTTTTTTATCTAATAATGCACATATTTTGATCGATTTAGGCTTACGAACCATTAGCATTTCTCGTAAGTTATGGAGTGTTAGGCCAGAATCAATAATGTCATCTATGAGGAGTACGTGGCGTCCTGCGATATTGGTTTGCAAATCCTTCTCAATTTTCACGACACCTGTGGACGACATTGCATTGCCATAGCTACTGACATACATAAAGTCAACTTGAGTTGGACAGTTCATATTTTTGATTAGTTCAGAATAGAACATGAAGCAGCCTCTTAAAATACCTACCGCAACGACTCCTTCTGAGCTATACTCTTCAGAAATTTGCTCGGCAAGTTCCTTGGTTCTTGATTCAATGGTTTCACGTGGTAGCATTACCTCAAAATTTTCATTAAACCATTCCTTGGACATATAATTCCCCTTGGCATCTGCAAAGTGCGCGATTGTAACATAATGTTTAGTGTTTCATAAGGCTAGAGTTGGTGAATTTATGAAGGAGAGATTGTTGAATGCAGTATTCGATAGGTGAGTATTCCTCAAAAGCCTTTTCTAGGTTTCAATTATTGGCAGGCGTTGACGAGGTCGGTAGGGGGCCGCTGGCAGGTCCTGTGGTTGCTTGCGCTGTAGTTTTTCGTAAAGGTTTTGAATTGGAAGGTTTGCGAGATTCTAAAAAGTTAAGTCCCAAGCGTCGAGCCGAGTTGTGTGAAAAAATTTTAGCTGGAGCTGAAAGTGTTAATTGGGCGTTTATAAGCGAAATGATTATTGATAGGTTAAATATTTATAATGCTGCACGTAAGGCAATGGAAACTGCTGTGACTGGTCTATCTATTACCCCAGAGTCGATTTTGGTTGATGCTATGCATTTACCTGCCGTCTCCATTGAGCAGACTAGTCTTGTAAAAGGTGATCAGAGGGAGCCATGTATCATGGCAGCAAGTATTGTTGCTAAGGAGGTTCGAGATAAATATATGAAGCAGTTAGGCGAGCTTCATCCTGAATACGGTTTTGAGAAGCATATGGGATATGGGACAGCCAAGCATTTGTCTGCATTGCGTGAATTTGGAGTATTGGATTGCCATCGCAGAAGCTTTAAGCCAGTTATGAAAATTTTACTCAATGATGAGGAGGCTTTAGAAAAGGAATTGTGTGGAAAATCAAAGGTCGAGCTTATTGATTTTGTAAAGCGTGTTAAGCAAATGAACTTTGCTGATAATTTGAGTTCGTGCATGAATTTAGTAAATTCTTATTTAAAAGGGCGATGATGAATTTGGGTGGGCTACCTTCAGATTTTAAACTTGGTGCTTTGCAGCAAGCGCGTGTTTTGGGTGTTGTGGACAAGCGGGCAATTCTGCTCGTCAAGGGTCGAGCTTTAGGGGTACCCGTTGCTGAGGGTGCCGGAGTTAAAGAGGGTCAGCAATTAAATGGCCGCTTTATTAAGTCTTCGAATGGTAATTATCAATTTGAAGTTCAAGAGTCTCGAACACTGAATCATTCTACAAATAGTAAGGTGCATCTCGGGTCGTTTTTCTCTAATCATGGTATTAAGCCTACGGAGTTGAATTTTCTAGTTGGTCATAAAGCAATGCAAATGGGCCAGTCATTGACGCCGGAGTTGTTTCATCAGATTCAAAGATTTTCGGCTTTGCTGCCCGACTTTTCTGAATCAAGCGTACATTCTTTATTGCTAGCAATTGCCAGTAGATTTCCAATAACTCGTTCTACATTAAAATTGGGGCGTAACCAGTTGATTGAGAATCGCGGTACGGTGGCTTTGGTTAAAGGCTTATTTGGAATGAAATCGAATCAGGCTTTGAGTTTGGATCAAACGCGAGCTTTAAGTAAATATTTTCCAGAACTAGATGATCTTGGTTTTGATTTAAGACGTTATTTTGATAGAAGTGGTATCGACTTGGAGGCGCAATTACGTCGTGGTTTATCTGACTCGCAGAGTGAATTTTTAAAATTGGATGAGAAAGGTTTTGATCCGCTTAAGAAGTTGATCAAGGATTTGATGAGTTTTACAAAACTTTTCAAAACATCAGTTGACCCTTCAGAGCAGGTGTTGCAAATCCCATACCTTACGGAAGGTAGGCTGGAGGAGCTCACGCTCGTTGTTGGTCGGGAAACTCCTGACGATGATAATAATGAAGGAAATGTTACAAGTCTAAGGTTGTATATTGATTTGAGTAGTTTAGGTCCTACTATGATAGGTTTTCAAATTGTTAATGATCGCCTTGATATAACCCTCCGAAACGAAGATTTTACAGTCGTAGAATTTTTGCAATCTCGTCAATCACAAATAACTGAAGAGATGAGTGGTGTAAGTGATTTTCGGGTAATTAAGGTTAGAGTTGTACAGTCCAAAGTTGAGGCTCCAGATCCACTTTTTTTAGATGAGGCTGTAAAGCCACAGCGTATTGATATGAGTGTGTGATAGATGCGAAAAAAAGCAGTAGCGTTAAAATATGATCCAAAATTAGGTCCGCAAAACGGTGAGTCTCCCATGGTAACGGCAAAGGGTGCTGGTTACGTTGCAGAAGAGATTTTAAGGCGTGCTGCGGAGGCAAACGTGTACATTCATGAAGATCGTGATTTGGTGGAGGTTTTATCCAAAGTAGACTTAGGTTCAGAAATACCAGAAAGTCTATATGAAGCTGTTGCAAGGGTGCTGGCAATGGTCTACCAGTTCAACAAGGATTTTGAAAGCTGATACCTTAGTTATCCCATGAATTCGATTGTCTTGAGTGTTTGTATGTATTCCCATGATAATTTTGGGGCAGGTTGTCCAGTTGTGACTGATATTTCTATATGCCTAGAAGGTCGCTCGTTTTGAGAAGGCGGAGAATTAGGTAGACTTGGAAGAATATGAACTTTCTTGTATCTAGTGTCCATTTCAATTTTATAGTTTTGTAGGTGCTCTTGCTGCCCCTCTTCTAATAGAAGTTGAGGCAATTGAAGGGTAGATAGGGCCACCTCTTCATAATTTACCGATATACTCATACTTTTTCCTGGCAAGATTATGTAGGGTATTAAAACCCGCTTAGATTCAGTTTCGTAGTGCATCCAGTAATTGTCGAAAGTGAACCCACTAAAATCTTCGGATAAGGTTTTCCACTGAATTCTGGTGGGTCTCCTACTTGACTTGGTATCAAGCTGTAATACTAAAAAACTAAGCTTAGGTAGCCATGCAGAGTTGTTAATCGTGCTTTGTAACTCATGTTTAGCGAAATACCCTTTCAGCTGAGTTTTAATTTGCACATTATCTAGGAAAACGCCGCGACTATTTAATATCAAGAAAAGTAGTGCTGTATTTATCAAAATGAAGGTAAAGGTGAGCTTTTTTGTACGTTTCCAGTTGAAAGGCATATAAATCTTGTGGGTTTTTGTCATTTTTTGTTAATATTCGATGGAATTGGAATATATTGTTATTTTTATGATAACAGTTTTAAAAACACTGCTGTAAGCTAATTCAAAACTTATGTTTGAAAAAGATAGCAGAACAAGTCGAAGCACGCGGTTGATGAACTGGATATTAACACTTTTTATATTTGCGTTTTCCTTACAAACGATCGATGCAGTTTGTAGTGGAAACAGTCTGGGTAGTGTGAGTGAACAGCAATGCCGTACTGGCACTTTACCACCAGGTTGCGCTATCGACAGTGTTGAAATTCAGAACGTTCCCAATGACGGAGCTTCTTTGCGGACTAGCTATTCGCAATTTCCAGTAACGTTTAACCACACGGGCGGTCCTGGAACGACTTATACTGCGCGACCCGTTCTGTCAGACCCCAGCGATTCGGGTACTAGCATTACAGAATCTGAATGTACTGATCAAAGGTTGACAATATTCTTTGCTAACTCTGGCCAAAAAAATATTCAGATAGCCGTTTTTCAGATTGAGACTAATCGAGAAGTGACAAGTTCGAATGCTTTACCTGTGATTTATGATAGGACCCCACCTGAGGTAAATATATTGAGGGTCTTTGTAGGTAGTGGCTTGGAAGGTACTGGTCTAGAGTACTCTACGGGAACAACGTATTACACAAGTCAAGAGGTTTTTGTTAGGGCCAGAGTGGTCGACCCAGCACCTTCACAGGCTTCAGAGGAGTTGGGTGTCAAGATTGTTTCAGGCCTTTCTTCGCCGCAACCTGTTACTCCTCCGACAGATCCGGATAATCCAGGACTTTTTGAAGTGCCATTGAATATTAGTAGTGAACAGGTAGATGGTGAATACCTTGTAAGAGTTGCTGGAATCGATGATAAAGATGGTGAATTTGAAGATGGATCGCCAGCTAATGTGGGTGAAAGTAAGTTGATACGTGTGATTCGAGATACAGTTGATCCTATAATTACCAGAGTTGAACTCGTTAAAAATGTAGGGACTGAAAATCAATTAGTTGAAAATATTCCGGGCGCTTTCATTGATGCTGGTAGAGTTCGAGTCAGAGTTACGTTTAGCGAAGCTATGAAGCAGCCACCTCAGCTTTTAATACTTCAACAGGGTAACGGTGCAGGTGAACCTCCGAGTCAACCTATCCAAGCTACATTTGATTCTCAATTGTTTGCAGCTAATCCCGTCATGGTAGAGTATGAGTTTGCGCCTTTAATTGGACCCGCAGATACAGGGCCAGCAACTTTTCAGTTTGATGTGGGTGGAGTAGATTTGGCTGGTAATGAGCTCGACGTGAATTCTGGAGTGCTTAATGGGGGTGAGATTCAGAGGGCGGTTATTGTAGATGTGAACCCACCTAGTCTTAATCGGGTGAGTCCTGACAATCCTGGAGATGTTCAGACTATACCCTCCAATAATCAGAAGATCCCCAAGAATGGTTTCCCTCATCAGATTACCATGATTGTTAGAGATTATAATTTACCGACCAATATAGGAATTGAGGATGAGCAATTACTTAGTGGAACGGGGGATGCCTCGGGAGTGAATTTTGACAAGATTGCAGACTCTGCAGACCAGAGTTCTGATGGAGCTCAGCAGGATGCAGTTATAAGGGTGGAAGTTACGGATCCTAACTCGCAAATTGTCCCAGGTACTTTGGTGACCCAACCCCCGAATGGTTTGATCTACCTTTTGCCCGATGTTGATAAGATTTATCCAGATTTGAATGGCATGGCCCCTGAGGGAACTTTCACCGTAAAAGTTGATCTGGTTGATAAAGTTGGTAATGCTACTATAGAAACGTTCTTTTTTCAGGTTGATAACACTGACATAATAGGAAGTAGTATACAGGTTTCATTAGAGCCTTCTACAGAGGCAAATACTGATTTTGTTGCAGATTCAGATAACCCTTTACTGACTAATCCAATTACAGGTAGAGAAGTTCCTGAGTTGCCACAACTAATAGACCTGCGAGATTTAGATGCTGTGAATACTCTGTCTTCAGTTCGTGTATGCTCTAATGATTCCTCTTTCGATCTCACTCGATCCGAAGTTGCCTTGAAGGCTAGATTAAATGGTCCTGATACAGTACCTCGTGCTATGAATACAAGTTCGACGACAGAGGTTGGAGAATCTAATTCTTGTGGTACGCAAGGTGAATTTGTGTTGCAAGTTTCAGAAGATCAACAATCTAGCTTTCCGGATTTGGGTGCTTTTCCCAATCCTACAGGTTCGCCAGGTGTTAATGTGGCACCAGGAACAAGAGATCCGCGCTTTGGTCAATTTGATGGGCCGTATGTCGTGGAAGTCGTTGCTCGAGATGATGCAGGTAATATTTCTGATCCAATCAGAAAAGAGTTTTTGCTTGATACAACTCAGCCATATACAGATACTACATATCCTCCAGATCATGGGAAGATAAATTCTCCAATACGTCATATATCAGCGGTTTTAGTGGATCCGCATCCACCACGTATACATACTTTGGATCCAAAAGGGCGTCTTAACTACGGTTCAGGTATAAACATAGAACAAAGTGGACTTAAGTTATTTTTAGCTACTCCATACCGAGAGTCGCAAGCTTCCGCATCTGGTTTTTTTACAGGCAGTGGTGGAGATTTAGAGCTTCGAAGTAAGTTAAGTTTTACTCATATTCCTAATAGTTTGGATCCTGATAAGCCGAGTTTTGACCCGAAAGATGACAAGTATAGGGTACTTTTGGAATTTGTTGATACTAATGCAGTAGTAACATCTTTACCCGATGATGGTTCGGTTGACGGATTGTATAGAATAGAGTCAGTTCCTGTTGATAATGCTGGAAATTCGGTAAATCCAGCTGTTGATGGTTCTTCTGGATGGGTAAGTTTCGGTGATGAGAGGGCTAACCGCCCCAAGGAAGTGACTCGATCTTTCGTGTTCTTGTTGGATAGCATTCCGCCTCAATTGAGTATTGACGGCAATCCCTCAGAGCTGAATTTTAATGGCTCCAAATTTAGGTTATCTGGAAAAACTTTAGACTTATCAGCCAAGCTTGAAGCACCTTCTAGTGGGGGTTCTGGGATTGATAGAGTTGAATATGAGATGGTTTATTTGACTGAAGATGGAGAGTTGATACCGGGTACCGATGGTACTCAGGGTAAGCGCAAAAATAATCCTATTCTGAGTGAACAGTTTGCTAATCTTTCGGATATTCAAGATGCCTCTAAAGATCCTTCGACGAGTTCTACCAGACCTTTAATAGAGACTTCTTATGGTGATATTGAACTTGAAGAGCGAGATTGGGTAATAGACGGAACATTGCCGCCTTTCGACGAAATTATTGGGCCTTCAGAGAATAACTCAGGTAAAGTTGCTAACTACTTTTTACGTATTAAATCATATGATCTTGCAGGAAATGTGACCATGCGCACTTTGAAGGTGAACTTATCTCTTGGTGAGCTTCCTGCACCGCAATTGGTGTCACCTGATTTTAATGAAAATTTAACTAGAGGTTTGGTTAATTTTGAGTGGAAACCGGTCTCAAATGTTTCGGAGTATATTCTTACTCTATCCAATGCAGATAGTTTGGAAACAACTTTTTCTATAGCAACTAATGGGAATGATAATGTTTTCCATACCGAAGTGCTCACTAAAGAAGGCGAATATGAGTGGTGGGTTGTGGCAAAAGATTCGGTTGGAAATTTAGGTACAGAGTCTATAAGAAGAAAGTTTGTGATAGATCGTACTAAGCCAAAAATTAGCCTATTAAACTGGGTAGATTTGTCACCGGAGTCCAGTGGTAAGCTTACGATAGGGCAGTTTAAGTTACAGATTCATTTTTCAGAAAATATGCAGTCAGCTCCTTTCGTTACATTTGATCCATTCGGTTCGTCAGTGGGTCGACAGATTATAGTCACTGATGAGTTCCAAGTAGGCTCTAGTTTATGGCAGGGCGTGGCTACGATCCCAGAAACTGCCGCTGCAGCTTGGGATGGTATTGCTGTTGTAGAAGTAAGTGATGGATTAGATGTAGCTGGTAATCGAATGGATATTGACCGAAGTAACACCTTTGAGATTGATACCGGTCCCAGCTACAGTATTAAGTTTTTTGAGAATCCCATCTATCGTTCAGAGTTAGTTCTTCTGGTGGTGGCAAGTGAAGACCTCTTGGCGCCCCCAGTGATACTTAACCCTCAAGGCCTTTCTTTTGTAAATAATTCAATGTTGAGGTTAGGTTCTAGAGTTTACAGTGCAGTGATGAAATTAAGTGGCTCATCTATAATTGAAGAAGGTGTATTGGAGATCTCAGGAACTGATTTGAACGGTAATTCGGCATCCAGAATGGTTCGCTTTCCAATCGCTTCCATCGTAAAGGATTCTGGGTTTCGAATAAGTTCTTCAAGGTTGAGAGTCGATTTTCCAACCGATGCCTTTAATCAACCTTTAGATTCATTGGCAATTTTACCGCCTAATGAAGTTGATGAAAAATTGTTAAGTACAGAAGTTAGACGTAGCTTTGCGAAGTTAAATGTTCCAGTAATCGGTGAGCTAAAGAAATTAAGAGATTTAGAGCGGATTATTCCTTCCGATGTTCAACTGAATAAGAGCGCCAATGTTCAATTACGCCTTAAAGAACCTTTGGGGAATAAGCAAGGTATATTTCTGGAAAGTTCTGGGCGCTTATATTGGTTGACAGGTCCAGGTTCAGGAATCCGTAATTTTACGATTGAAAATTTAGGTGGTTTGGCTGTCTACGAAGATTTAGTTGCTCCTAAAATTGAATTAGACGAATCATTGGAGTTGGGTGCTCTAGAATCTAGGAGTCCAAAATTGAGTTTCCGTATTCAAGATGATGGATCAGGAGTTGACTTGAATGCTATAACAGCTACATTGGCTGGTCAAGGAATGGTGATAAGTCAACTGGATGATGGAGATTTTGAGGCGAGATATGTAGGTAATTTGGCACGCGGTAGTCATCAGTTAGAAATTCAAGCTAGTGACCGATTAGGTAATTTAAGTATCCAAAGCTCGAGTATATTAATCGCTGGCCCTATTCGTTTGAATGCTTATGCTTATCCCAATCCGGCAGTTGAGTTTGTTAATATTCGTTATGATCTCAATAGGCCAGCTAGTAGTATAGCGATAAAGCTTTATGACGTTGCTGGTCGGCGAGTGTTTTCAATAGATTCATCGACGGATTTAGATTTGTCAGGTAATTTAGGTCGTAATATTTATAGATTGAGGCTTGTTAGAGAAGATGGCGTCAGTCTCAGTAATGGTACATATTTGTGTCAAATAAGTGTCAAGGATGCGCAAAGCAGGCTTGATAAAAAACATCTTAAGATTGTTATACTGCGATGAGTTTTTCTATTAGTTCAAAATCGGCTGTTATTTAGTTCCTTAAAAAGTGTCGTCAGTGAAGTATCGCATTCACTCTAGAGCCTAACTGATCCTTACAAAAAACCTTCAATTTCAATAATTTTTGGTATATACTCGGCGTTTTAATAGGTTTTGATTTACGCGTTTAGTCTTGCTTGGTTGAGGGACTCAAGTTACTAAATTTCAAAACCTTTATGGGATTTTACATGAATGTTAGACTCTTGCTATTGCTAATCATATCCGTTCTGGGTTTTGTGGAGTATTGTGAGTCAGCATGTACGGGTAATTCATTAGGTCAATGTACTGAATTAGATCCTACTTTCTGTGTCATAGAAAGACTAGTTATTGGGACTTCTTTAACAGAAACTCAAGATATTGAAGTTGGTAGGACCTCGTATTCTAGGTATCCAGTTCCATTTGTGCATGATGGTGGTACTCCTGATTTTCTTCCGGGAACTTTTGCCGTAACCGCTTTGCCAAGTTCGCCCGCTGATGCAGGTTCTTCAATTAACGAAGTTGATTGTGAGGGAAGTGTGACTGTATTTTTTAATACTTCCGAGCGAAAAACGGTTCGTGTAAGAGCTTTTCAGGATGTTTTCAATCGAACGGCTACAAGCTCCAATGCAATGATTGTTACCTTTGATCAGCAGCCACCGACCATTCAACCGCAACAGGTTTTTGAGGGTGTAGCGCCAAATAATAATCCGCTTGCTTATAGTGCGGGTAGGACTTATTACACTTCAACTGATATTTTTGTAACCGGCCGCATAGTTGACCCAGCGCCTTCTGTATCATCAGATCAACTTTCAGTTCAAGTTATTGGAGGATTAGCTCAATCTGGAGGAATTCTGTCTGCAACCGGAGAAGCTCCCGGTTTATACGCTGTACAACTTGGAGTTGATCAAGAACAGGTGGATGGTGAGTACCTTGTAGAACTTGTTGCATGGGATACTGCCAATAGCGATGCGACTTTCAATGATGGTTCGCCGGCGAATCGCTCAGAGGCGATAGTTTATAAGGTTGTTAAGGATACTATGGACCCCGTAATGACCGGATTAGAAATCATTCGTAATGCGAACACAAGCGATCAGACTATCGAGGAGGCTCCAGGGGTTTTCGTGAAGCGTGAAACGATCCTTGTGAAAGCTAGCTTTTCGGAAGCTCTTAAAACTCCTCCAAGTCTAAGTATCGTCCAGAAAGGCAGCGGTGTGGGTACTCCGCCAGATCCTTACTTTGCCATTTTTGATCCAGATTTGTTTCAAGCTTCACCCAATGAGGTAACTTACTCTGTAACTCCTCAAGCAGGTTTACAGGATATAGGGCAAGTGGATTTTTTGTTTGAAGGTGGTACAGACTTGGCTGGCAATCTACTATCTTTAACGGAGGGTGTATTGGGAAATGGAGGTGAGCTTTCACGTGCCTTAATAATTGATACTATTCCACCGGATTTGAATAGGATTCAAGTTGATTCTATTGGAGTGATTCAAAGTGATCCTGCAAATGCAGAAAAAATTCCCAAAGGTAGTTTTCCAAGAGAGCTTACGGTGATAGTAAAAGATTATGATCTTCCAGATAATTTATCGGAGAATTCTGGAGGCGATACTCTCGCTCGAGGAAACGCCTCTGGCGTCGATTTTTCGCGTATTTTTGATAGTGGTGCTGATGGAAACGATGATGTGATTAAGATGGAGTTGCTAGGCCCAGATGGTCAGTCATTATCAGGTACATTAGCTACGAAGCCCCCTAATGGTTTGATTTACATACTTCCTACTGAAGATGATCTTTTTAGTAACTTTCCATCGAGAAGAGCGCCTGAAGGTAACTACACTGTTAGGGTAACGTTGGTAGATAAAGTTGGTAATGTTTCTAATGAATCATTTTCATTTGAGGTTGATAATACAGATATACAGGCCTCATCAATTCAAGTTGCGATTTCCCCGTCTCCATCTGTTGATGATGATTTTCAGGTTGACTCCGGAAATCCACTTTTAGATAAGCCAATATTAGGAGAATTGATACCAGACAGTCCCTTCTTAAAGGATCTTGAAAATCTAGATAGCATTCGGCAGTTAAATAGTATTGAAATTTGTTCAAATGACTCAAGTATGAATTTATCTCGCAGTCAGGTTTTACTGAAAGCTCGATTAAATGGTCCAGATACTGTAGCTCGAATTATGAATACAACTACAACAATTGATCTAAATTCGAATAATGGAGTGTGTGCCGTAAATGGCTTGATTAGTTTAGTTGCGGGAGATCAAAGTCAGGTTTTTCCAGCTTTTGATTTTGCTTTTCCCAATCCCTCTAATATTGGGGCGGGTGTAATAGAGGGTAGTAGAGATCCTAGATTTGGTTTGTATGATGGACCGTACAGTGTAGAGATAGTTGCCAGAGATGATGCCGGTAATCTCTCGGATCCAATATTGAAAGAGTTTTTATTGGATACTACTCCTCCATTTACTCGTCAGGTATTTCCTGCAGAGAACTCCAAGATAAATGCTCCTCTTCAGCATTTTTCAGCCATACTAGAAGACCCTCACCCTCCAAAATTACATGTACTGGATGAAGACTCTTATATTAATTTCGGCTCCGGAATTTCAGTGCAATATTCTGGGATGAGTGCCCAACTAGTGAAGCCTTATCGTCCCGAAGATTTGGATACAACTTTGTTCGATATTAATAAGGGGAATGAGATAAAAGGGCGATTAAGTTATGTGCATAGACCTAATTCCTTCGATGCAAGTTTACCCACTTTTAGTCCCGAAGATGATTATTATAGAGTGCTTTTGGAATTTATAGATGAGCAAGGTAATTCACGTTCGCTGCCCTTGGATGGGTCTGCGGACGGTATTTATTCGTTAATTGTTACACCAGTAGATAATGCTGGTAATAGCATTGATGGAGCCCTAGCAGGCCAGTCTGGATGGAAGCCTATTACCAATCCAGATCAAATTCAATCTCAGGAGCTTAAAAAGTCCTTCACTTTTCTATTGGATACAATAGCTCCAAATCTTAAAATTGACTCTTTGAATAATCAATTACTGGGATCAAAGATCATTGTAGCTGGTGGAGAGTTTAATTTATCTGGTACAGCCAAAGATTTATCGGCACAGAGAGTTGAGCCTGGTAGCGGTGGTGCAGGAATGAAGCAGGTAGATTGGGAATTAGTTTTCTTAAATCCTGATGGTTCGCTTGCTCAGCCAACTGAAACTGGAGAGGGTTCAACATCAAATGCAGTAAAAAAGAATCCTATTGCTACCGGTTTGGCTACCTTATCAGCAATTGTCGACTCGTCTAAGGATCCCACAGTGGATGTCTCTAGGCCTTTGAAATCAGACGAATATGGAGACATTGTTCTGGAAGAGAGGGTCTGGCGCATTGATGGAGAATTACCCTCATTTTCCGAGATCATAGCAGCTTCGGATACGCCTAATGGTTCTTTGGCTAAATATTTTTTGAGAATCTATGCCCGAGACTTAGCTGGTAACAGTTCTATGCAATCTATTGAGATGGTAATAAATCAAGGAGAATTATTTGCTCCAGATCTCGTAGCGCCTATTTTACGGGAAGCTTTAAGTAGTACGGCAGTTAATTTTGAATGGAAAGCTGTTCCCAATGCCGCAGATTACGTTTTATATATTTCTCAACCTTCTGGAGAGCTAACGACCTTCGCTATTGCTCCTACCGGTGAATCGAATGACAATATAAAAACCTTGCAGATATTAAACACGAATGGCGATTATCAATGGTGGGTTAAAGCTCGTGATAGTATAGGAAATCAGGGAAATGAGTCTTTAAGGCAAAGTTTCACTATTGATACGTTAGCGCCACAAGTAAATTTAGTGACTTGGATGGATATTTCCCCAGATACTATCCCCACAATTACTCGAGGGCAATTTATAATAAGAATTACTTTTGACGGTGATCTGAAACATGGGCCAAATGTTCACTTTCAGCCGTTTTTGAGCTCTATACCTATGCAGAAGGTCGAGACTTACAGTCTAAACGCTAATGTATGGGAGGGGCGCGCCCAAATCCCGCAAAGTGCGGATAATAGCTGGGATGGTCAAGCAATCCTGCATATTGAAAATGCTTCTGATCTGGCTGGTAATACTATGATTATCGATCGTACTCATGCATTTGAGATTGAAACGGGGCCAACTTTTTCGGTGCGTTTTTTTGAAAACCCTATAGCAAATGATGAGCTAATTTTAGTAATTCGTAGTACAGAGGTACTCTCGGGAGATCCAGTGATTTCGATGCCTAGAAATCTCGAATTGTTGCAAGAACGTCCCCTAAAGATCGATTCTCAAGTCTATTCTACAAATTTAAGATTACTTGAGCAGACATTAAATGGTGATGGTGAAATTACTATTGTTGGACAAGATTTGCTCGGTAATACCGCCACTAGGATTGTTACATTTGCTATTAACTCTATCGATGGAGGCCGAGGGGGTTCGGTTTTCAATTCACAGTTACGGGTTGAAATGAAAAGTGGTAGTTTTGAGGGATTACGCAGCATTGCTATTTTGCCGCCATCCGAACTTGAGCTTCAGGGGCAGAAAAATGGTATCTCGGCTAGCCTATTCAAAAGTAGTAGATCTAAAACAATTGGTAGTATTTATCCCACTACTTTGAACTTACTTAACCCAGTTGAGGTAGCAGTTAGGTTTGACGCTCCACTTAGCTCTAAGACGGGTTTATTTATAAAGTCTGCTGATAGCTTGAAGTTTTTAACTGATGTCTCAAGTGTGTCAGCAGGAGAATGGCGGACAGTTGAGTTAAATGCACTCGGTTCTCTTCATATTGCTCGCGATCTTGAAGGCCCAAGAATTACGATCCCTTATGATTTATCTCAAGATCTCTTCTCAGGTCGTAAGTTCTCGATGCAGCTTATGGTTGAAGATTACTTATCGGGCTTAGACTTAAGCTCAATTAGGGCAGAGCTCAATAAGAGTGAGCTTATGACCAAAATAGATGTTGATGGTAATGTTTTGTTGGAGAGTCGTTATTACTTTTCTGAAGGGAGTTCAGAGTTAATATTTGAAGCTTCTGACCTGATGGGTAATAAGATTGTGCACAAAGCCATGGTTATGATTGCTGGTCCGTTGAAGATGCAGTTTAATTCGTATCCGAATCCGGCAAGTCAGTTTTCAACTTTAGAATATAGACTATCTCAAGCTGTAAAAAGCGTTCGATTAAAAATTTACGATACATCTTCTAGATTAGTTTTCAGTAGTAACTCTCTAAATAATCTAGACCTTCCCATTCATAGCGGAACGCATCAATTCGAATGGATGTTAAATAATCAGCAAGGTTCCGAAGTCTCTAATGGCGTTTATGTGGCTCAGTTGATTATTCAAGATGAGTCAGGAGTGTCTCATAAATTACGTTGCAAAATAGCTGTAATTCGGTGAAACTTTTTCCAGATTTCTGCGTAATATAGTACGCGTTTTGACTGAACTAAGAGGTTGTGATGTATTTCAAATCGAAACTTGTGCTTTTTGTGTTACTGGGAATCTTTATTTCTACCTTTGCATCCAACCCAGTTAATAAACTTGAAAATTTTCTGCTAGCCGAAAGTCAAAATCTTCTAGATGAATCAGTGATCAGTTCCAAAGATGTTTACAGCTCTAGGGTGCGGTGGGCAATTGATCAAGCCTATATGTCGCAGGATAGCGGTAATAATGATCTTCGAGATAAATTTTTATCTTTAGCTTTGGTTTATTTGGAAGGAGATCAATTTGAAAATTTCATGAGGCAACAACAGGCAAGGCTGAGTAGATCTCCTAGGTCAGCTGTTAACAGTGATTCTTTAGTAAATTATTCAGAAACAAAGGTTCGAAAATTCAGTCGTCTGTATGGCGAGGATGGTCTGATCGGCGGTTTGTCTGATAAGAAAAACCAGCAGAAAATTGATAGTGCAGTAAGTAAAAATATAGAGATGGAATCTTGGTTTATTGCGATGCTTGAAAAAATGGGCATTTTATCGAAAAACTATAAGGAGCTTAACGATAAACTGCGCGCGAAGTTCCCTCATTTATCGAAAGATCAGCTAACTGATCACCTTATCAATCAAAGTGCTAGGTTAACTGCAGGGGTTGGATTTGTTGGTGCATTACCAGGAGTATTTCCCGGCGCTGGGACTGCTACTCAGATTGCAGTTAACGTCGGTACCATGGTACCTGATATGATTTTTCTGTTTAAGAAGCAGGCAACACTGATTTTTAGAATAGCGGAGATTTATGGTAAGGATCTGAAGGAAGAGGAGCGTATAACTGAGGCGTTAATATTATTCGGGGTTGCTTCTGGAGTGTCGGCAGCTACGAGGGCTCTACAGCAGTATTTGGAGAACGGGATCACTATTTATGTCCGAGAGAAAATTAGCAAAGCTTTCGTTGCGGGTGCTGTACACAAAGTGGGGGCCTTGAATCCAATTCTTGGCGATATTTTAGAGACGTTATTTGCTAAGAAGTTCATCAGTGAAGCAGCAGTAGAGAGAGGTGTTGTCGGTTTAATACCTTTAGTAGGTGCGGGTGTTTCAGGCTCCATGAATTATATGTTTACACGAAAAGTAGGTAAGGTGGCGAGAGTTTTTTATCGTGAAGATCCCAGTAACAGGCTAGAAGCACTTAACAACATGCGACTACCAAAAGTGGAGCTTGCCATGTTTCGTGGGTTGGTAATGATGATGAATGCTGATAAGGTTCAGAGTCCCGTTGAGATACTAGCTATCGAGAAAGTTGTAGCAAGGTTCCCTCATAATCACAAAATTGTTCAGAAGTTAATTTCCGGCGATAAAGAGCTCATGGATAAACTTGATTATGATATTTCTAATGAAAGTATCAATGTTAAAGAGCAAATTTTACAATCTGTAATATCTTTAAGTTATGTAGATTCAGAGAAAGGTCCGGAAGAGGTTGATTTACAAAGTAAGATGATTGAAAAGTTTGGAATACCGCAAAAAGTTGCTAATGATGTGGAGATTTTAGTAAAGACTGACAATAATGCTTCAGGTGATGGTTTGCTTGGTTTGGTGAAAACTGCTTATCATAAATATAAGAAACTAATAGGGGCTCAAAAGGATGTAGAGTTCTAATAACCCTCAACTAATTCAGAT
This sequence comes from bacterium, assembly GCA_036339875.1. Taxonomy (GTDB): domain Bacteria; phylum Muiribacteriota; class UBA6191; order UBA6191; family UBA6191; genus JAYZAC01. The sequence continues at coordinate 19,059 of JAYZAC010000054.1, forward strand.
TTATAAGGGGGGAGTCGTGGGCCTCCCCTTGGTTATTATAAAAACGTCCTACAAAAGATGGCCCAATCGGGCTTTTTTTGTTAGATTAGTAGCCTTAGCCCCATGTTGTATTTTAACCCGGCTAGATTTTAATTAAGAATTCCTAAGTTCTGAAACGGGAGGTTTGGAGTGGTTGGTAGATGGGATCAACTCAGATTTCAGCATGGACATGCTGATCAAATCGATGATGCATCAAAGGTGTACATCAATCGTAATCTAAAGCTTAATACAATTACTCACATGGGCTTTGATATGGACCATACCCTTGCAGTTTATACGTTAAAGGCACAGGAATTGGCATTTAATCTCACACGAGACAAACTTGTTAAAGATTTCAAATATCCAAAAGAAGTTAGTGATTTAGAATTTGAAGATAGTCTTGTAATTCGCGGTCTTGTTATTGATAAGAAGCGTGGGAATTTGATTAAGTTAGATATGCATAAGTATGTAGAAGTCGCTTATCATGGTTTAACAGAAATTCCAAGAGAGGAGAGGAAGGAACTATATAATTTACCCGGTGAGTCGTATAGACCTAGTTCAGAGGATTATGCTTATCTAGATACTCTTTTTTGCCTTCCCGAAGCATGCCTCTATGTTAAATTGGTAGATTTATTGGATAGCTTGTCAGCAGAAGGAAAATTGAAAAGAAAGTTCGACTATCAGAAGATTAGTTCTGAGGTTAGACAATGTATTGACGGAGTTCACAGAGACGGTAGTTTGAAATCGGTTATTATAGAGAATCTACCTCTATATATCGAGAAAGATCCGACTCTTCCTAAGACTTTGCTCCATTTCATCCAAGGTGGTAAAAGACTTTTCTTATTGACCAACTCTGAGTATTACTACACAAATATAATAATGACTTATTTGCTTAACGATGAAGTGCCCGGCTACGACAATTGGCAGGATTATTTTGATTTTATAATTGTAAGTGCATGTAAACCCCGCTTTTTTCTTAATTCTGCAGATCTAGAGAAGTTAGATATTGATGAGTTTGGGGTAGAAATTTCTCAAGAAGTTTGTCCTAAAGTATACAGAGGCGGTTATTTCAAAAATCTAGAAGAGAGGTTGGGCGTTTTTGGTGAAAGTATTTTGTACTTCGGAGATCATACCTTCGGTGATATCTTAAAATCTAAGCAGACATGTGGTTGGCGGACGGTTATGGTGATTTTGGAGTTAGAGGACGAAATAAATATTCTGAATGCGAAGCGAACCGATAAAGACAACTTAGATATGTTGAGTGCGAATTTGACGGAAATTCGTGAGGAAGTCAGTATGCTAGAGGCTCAAATAACTCATATGAGGAATAGGAAACTCGATTACTATGAGGACCTTGTTGACAGTGAGCTTGAAGAATTAGACCAAGAAATGCGTTCGATTCGTAAAGTAATTGCATCAAATGAGGATAAAGCAACCGAATGCCTGAAAGATATAAAGCGACTTGAAAGTGAGCTAGACTCTTCGTATAACAAGATGTGGGGCTGCCTTTTTAAATCAAGAAGACGAAAATCCAGATTTGGTGATCAAGTTGAAGATTTTGCGTGTTTGTATACCGCCAGAATTACGAACTTTTCAAATTACCCAACTACTAAGTACTTTAGGATTTCTCATGATTCAATGGCACATGAGAGACACGCAGATTAACGCAAAATTAAAGTAGGTTTCATTTAGATTTGTATCAGTATCAGGGCGTATAATTTGAATAAATATCTTCTGACAGTTTGTCTAATCTTGATGTCGTTCATACTTGACGGTTGCGGTGGTAGTACGTCTGACTCTGGGTTTCCTGAGCAACAGCCTATCACCCCAACTACCGGTGTTTTAGAAGGGCGCGTTCAATTACCTGATTTGATAAATGACGCTAACTTAAATAGTTCGATTCAAAAGATAAACGTTAATTCTTCAGTTAGGCGTGCTGTCGGTCAGATTACCAATTACAGTGGTTTTAGTGTATCTGCTCAGTATATTTCTTCCATGGGTTCTCCGAACGTTCTCATAGGGTCAATAAATTTAGATGGGACCTATTTTATTGAGGGATTGCCATTCGGCAAAGAAATCGAAATTACAATATCTCAGGGAAAGGTAGCGCTCAAGGCGACTGTGCCACCATTACAACAATCAAGTCCTCAATTAATTAAGAATGTAGACGTCAGCTCTACCGCAGAGACTCTTCTATATAATCAAATTAAGAATAATCAACCTTCTGCAACAATCGATACGATAGATCAATTCCAAAGTTTTGAGTCTGAAAAGACTCTTCTGGCAGAATTAATAACTAATGAATTGAAGAATGAGAATGTAGACTCAAATTCAAAACCATTATTAGAGAGAGCCCTTGTCACGGAAAACTTAGTTCGTGCGGCAGAGTATGTCGAAGGTACGTCGCTAAGTGGTAATCATTTGCCATATGCGATCATTGATCAAGTACAACAGAATCAGAGAGGAAAAGTTGAAATAAGTTATCGCTTATTCGACGCTGAGTTGGACTTAGCGAACATAACTTTGATGTATTCAACTGATGGAATCAATTTTTCTACTGCTACAATTGGTTCAGGTGGTAGTGGTGTTCTCGATTTAGAAACTTTAAGAAATGATGGTATGCAGCACAATCTTTTCTGGGAATCCGCGGCGGATTTGGGCGTTGGGGTTCAACAGAATATCACTTTAGCTATTGATGCATATCCGTTTAATTTTAGTTTCACGGAGGAATTTAGAACAAGAGCTTTAACTATAAGTTTTTCTGTCGACAACAGAGGTTTGCCAGAGATAACGGCTTTGAGTTCTACCGATCATCAACTCGGCACTTCCTCAATAATAAGTATTCAGGGGAACAATCTATCGGTTGTAAGTAGAGCTTATTTGGAATATTTTGATGCCGAGAATTTTATTCAGCCACGCTCTCGTCAATTGAGTGGGTCCGAATTTCAAATAATCAATGACCAACAAATGGATATGTTTATTCCTGCGCATGGGTTATTTCCAGTTGATTATCGTATTGTGCTACAGGGAGATTTGGAGACGGATAATTCAATCTCTTCTCAGACAATTAAAGTTCAAGAGATTTTTTCTCCAAGTTTCTCTAATATTCAAGTTGGGCTAAGTCCAACCAATATTCAAAATGATTCGGGACAGCAAATTAGTTTCCAAGGATTTAACTTAATGGGCTCATTTGGAGATAGAGCGAAAATCCGTCTGATTACAAACCCTAGTGTAGAGTACGTTTTGTCTCCAATATCTGCCGTCCCTGTTAATAATACCGGTCTTGTCCGTTGGACTGGATCTGTTCCGACTAGGATTCAAACCGGAGCCTATAATATTTTAATTAGAAACTCATGTAATCCAGTGACTCCATGTGGTAATGAGGTTTTAGTTACTGAGAATGGGTCCAATTCTGTAAATCTTACTGTAATTGAGTCGGCCGCAGTAATTGAAAATGTTCAGTTGGATTTTGGAGTTGCAGTGAATAATACGAACAGCATAGTCAGTATTATCGGACAAAGACTTTCATCGGTATTCCAAGCTCGAATTTCTACAGATCGTCAGACATTAGTTAATTCTTTTACGAGTGGCTTTCCGCTAGCTATAAGTAGTACGGAGTATGATCTAGCAGAATTAGTTTTTCCACTAGGAGGGGCACCAGGCACTTTTTACGTGGCTGTTATGAATCAAGGTGGAGTAACCGTAAGCAATTCTACCTTTACTATTCAAGAGGGAGTTGTCCCAACAAATTCGATTTCAGTTCAAGCTGAAACTACTGCGGGGATGTTGATAACTAATAATGTCACAGACAATGTAACAGATTTCCAACTTAGAATTACGGGTACTAGTTTATCTAGTTTGGCAACCGTAAGACTTGTTAATCAAGATATTGCCTCGGTTGTTGTAAATTTATCTCCTTTTCAGAGTACATTCACTGAAGCGCTCGTAATAGTTCCCAAGCATAATCCACCTGGTCGTTATAGTTTAGATTTAATTAATTCAGCTGGCTTAACTTCTACAAATTGCGGCTCTGCATCTTGTCTAGAGATTACCGAGAATCTACCAATTGTTACAACTTTTCAGAATTTAATTAAACCTCAAGATTTACAAGATGAGCAGATGATTGCGGGTGAAAATGCGGTTTTAGAGATCACCGGTGAAAATTTATCAGGAGCCGTTTCTGGAAAATTATGTGATACGCCCTTTACATGTCCTTATAATTTTACGTCAGTAAGTGGGGAATTTTTCAAAGCTATAGCTAATATTACGTCTTCGACTTACATGAAGCCAGGTACTTATTTTCTTGAAATCACTAATCAATCTGGCAGTACACAAACCACAACTGATAATCGTTTAGAAATATTTGAAAGGCAGCCCGTAATAGATAGCGTTTTACCTAGAACGCTTACGAATAAAGAGCTTATTGATCAATCTAATACAATTACTTTTAATGGGCGTAATCTTTATGGTGTTAATGAGGTATGTTTACTTCCTCAGGAGGCTGAATCTACCAGTTGTTCTAACGTATGCACGGATGGAATTGACTATAGATTTATAGGTAGTGAAGTTAGTGGTTTGGGACGTAATCAAGCGACTTTAAATTTGGTAAATAATACTCAAATTATTCCTGGTGAGTATGTATGGGTCGTGAAAAACTTTGCACCCGTTGGAACTGATAATTTTTCGGTTTGTAACCCTCTTATACATTCAATATCAATAACAGAGCCAACTTTAGAATTTATTTCTTTTGCCGCGAGTGCGATGCCCAATAGTACTTCCGTTGTAGGTCATACTACTTCTCAAATCAAGGTAATAGGTGAATTTCTATATGGAGTGGATAAGGTTGAGATTAAACGTAGATTCGATGTTTTTAATCTAAATTCTGTTTTTGACTTACAAATTGATACGACTACTTTAAACTCAGTAGATTTGACAGTTCCAGCTTCTCTTATTCCAGGAACTTATGATTTATTTATGAAAAACTCTGGAATGAGTGTTCCCATACAATTAGCTGCAAGTGTAGTCGTTTCTGAAGTTTTGACACCTGTTATTAGTGAGATCAGACTACGAGGTTCGAATCAAGAAAATACCAATGTAATTTTCTTTGATATTTATGGAAATCAAATGGCGGGGGCAGCACTTACCACAAAAGATATAAAGCTGATGGATATAAGAGATAATTCTAATGTTATTCCTGTTCCTGCGAATAATATCAGTCTATCCGCTGAAGCAGATCAAACACTTTACATTACTATTGGAGTACCTGCGGGTACGCCAGGTGGAGATTATAGAGTTCTACTAACTAATTCCGCGTTCTTAACTACAATCGAGACTCATTCGCCCGTAATTACCATTTTTGAGCCAACGGCTGAGTTTCAATCGGTCTCAGTGATAGGTCCATTTAATCAACAATTTGGTTTTGGAGAAAATAATCGAAATACTCGACTAGAGTTTAGAGGATTAAATTTAGGATCTTCTGATCAAATTAGACTCATACGCGAGCCCGAATTTATGGGAGATTCGCAGGATACGGTGATAATATCTACTAATGAAATTTTTCGTAGGTTTGATTCCTCTGAGCTGACTATTACATCAACTTTGGAAACCTTTCTTCGTCCAGGATTCTATGACGTTGAGATTCGCAATAACTCAGGAGAATTTAGTAATCCACTCGATCCTGTTTCCTCACCTTTTTTTGAACAAGTGCAAGTATTGGAGGGAGCTCCAAAACTCGATTTTGTGGGTTGCCTTGATTTTTCTGGTGTAGAAGTTTCTTGTAGTTTGACGTCTGCTGAATTTAATATCGATAGTCTTAAAAACTTTGAGTTTACGGGGCAAAATATTTTTACGTTGAATCGAGTTGATTTTTTTCGAGAAGGAGCCTCAACGGCAGAATATACTTTTAATTTGCCCCTTTTTGGCAAAAGTTTAGCAGGTACTGGTGTTATTACACACACTTCAAGAGCAGTGGCACTCGATATGCCAGACGTATTAAAGTATATCGGATTTTATGATATCGAGCTTACCAATGCAGTATCTACAGTTAGATTCCGTAAGAAATTACATTCAATTGAGCTGTTTGAAGCTCTAATTAATTCATTAAGTCCAAATCAGGTAATAAACAATATTGATAGTAATGTATTAGTCTCAGGAGATCATCTAAGAGGTGTTACTCATGCGGCCTTGTGGAATACATCACTAACAAGTGAGGTAGCAAGCTTTGAATTTGTTCCCAATGAACAAGATCCTAAGCATTTTCTCACCTTAAAAATTACCGATAATATACCACCCGGAGATTACAAAATTAGAATTAATAATACGAAAGGCTTTGCACAAAATCCGGGAACTAATGATTTCACGATTACTGAGCCAGCTCCATTCGTTGAAATGATTACAGAATCCTTCGTTACTAATGCTGAAACGCAAGTTGTTCAAGTTCATGGAGATGGTTTTTTGGGTCTAACTAATGTTGTGCTCAAGCCCTCTACGACGGGTCAAGCAGGTACTTCTAATTCGGATATGAGCATTAGTCATTCACAAATTCCTGTGCAGTATTCTGTCACGAGCAGGTCATTAATGTCGGTTTTAATTCCTCCATTTCAGCTCCCAGGTTTCTATGAGCTAAGTTTACAAAATACTAACCCTGTTAGTTATTTACATGATCAAGCTTTAGAAATTCGTGAAAATTCACCTACTATTAAAACTTTGAATCCCGACAGTACTTTTTATGCTAAATCTACTACTTTGACTGTCCAAGGTTCAGATTTTCTAGGAGTAAGAGGAACAGCTTCTTCGGAAACTTATGCGCGATTAATTCACATTGATACAGGTACTACTCGAGATCTTGACTTAGTATCTGAACCTAGCTTCGATTCGTTAACCTTAACAGTACCTGAGAATCTTCTAATTGGATCATATAAGTTAGAAATAAAAAATACTCAAGGGTTAATCGACTCATTAACAACTACAGCATTTGAAATAGAAGAGGGTTTGGTTCAACTGTCGTCAGTTACCACACAGGTTCTTCAATATGATGCGGATTTCTCTGAGGATTCAAATAAAATTAGTATATTTGGTAAGCATCTACAAGGCGTTACAAAGATTGAGCTTGTTACCACTACTCTTGGTCAAGAATATCGCTTCACGGTAGATCATCTACTTGGAACTCCAACTCCTTATGTAAGTATAGAGAATATGCCGATTAGTACGGATTTAGTATATCCGGGTAAATATCTTATTGAAATTACTAATGATGCAGGATTAGCTCAACCAACTACTCCGGTAATTGATGTTCAAATACCTGTCTCATCAATTACGAACTTTAGTCCCAAAACAGGCTCTTATAATGCTCCTACAGAAATTACGATTACAGGAACAAATCTTCGGAGATTTGAACAGTTAATCTTTGAGAGAAATGTGCCAGCCGGTGGTAATCCAGATGACAGCATAGATATATTAGAGATTTCGACCAATGGCGATCCAGATATTTTTTCTGAAATATCCAACACCCAAATTCGCGTTCGTTTAATATCTCAAGAGACAGACAATATATTTGACGATCTATTAAATCGCTTCTATAAAATAAAATGGAAGACTTATGGTGATTCACAGGTTAATACTGTAGATCTTGGAGGACAGCCTTCAGACTCAAGATTCGAGTTGACTGGATTTGTTCCGCAAATAAGTAATTTTGAAGATCAGTTAGGTACTACTCTGCAAACTACTACTGATTACGTAGACCCTGACTCTATAGGTGCTGTTAGTACGACAGCTGTTTTCTCAGGTTTACCATTGGATCTAGTGGTTAAAGGGGAGCATTTTGGTGATATTCGAGCTGTTAAACTTGTTAATTATGCTAATAAAAGTATTGAGTGGACCATTGCCTGTACGACAGGTACGGGTGCAACTGCACTCAATTCGGGAGCGATTGATCAGTTATCGGTTACTATTCCTCAGGAAATTTTTCATTTTCCAGCTAGTAGTGGAGTAAACTCCTGTAACAATGACGCCAGCTTGCTTCCACTTCAGCCTGACTTATATATGGTAGTTTTGGAGGATGGAACTAAGATTAGCAGTAAAGTTAACCAGCTTGCTCTAATTTACTTTTCAGAAGGTGTACCTGATAATTTAATTGTAGTAGATGGTATTCCCGATCCTCCTCGATTTAATAATGCAAACGATACCATAGAGATCACGGGCAATAACTTATCTGGAACGAAGACTATTAGTTTATTTTTGAATGGATTACTTCAAACCACATACTCATCGGATGAGATAGAGATCGTGAGTGATAATAAGGTTCAATTTTCAATCGAAGCTGGCACTCTTCGGGGTATACGGGATCCAATCCAGAGTAAATACAGTTTAGAATTGACTAACTCTCGAGAAAAAGTTCGATTCGGTACAGATGATTTTATCATACTTGAAGACGAGCCCTTGGTAACAAGTATCGCCCCTGCTGATGGAAGAAACAATACTAGCCATCCAATCATCATTAACGGAATGAATTTGTTAGGTGTGGGACAGACACGGGGCAGTACTATCAACAAATTTAAGTTGATCCACGAGCAGTCTCATTTTAATCCTAGTATCACCACTATAAGTTATGATCTGACAAGCTCTGTGACGGTTCAATCTCTTACTTCTTTTGTAGCTGTCGTACCACCAAAGATTTTGCCCGGCAATTATTTTCTGTCGATTGAAAACGATGATAAAGAGACGGATAGTAATCCAAAATTTATTACAAACCAACTATTCGAATCCTTAGATTCACTACCTGTCGTGACTCTCGTAACTCCTCTAGTTTCAGATTTTGATTTGTTGCCTACGTCTATGGTTTTTAGTGGGTCAGGATTAATAGGAGTTCGTACTGCAACATTGACATTAATAAGTTCCGTAGCCACTAATGTAGTGACTTTGTCACTTCTGAATAGTCCCGAGCTAACTGGTCTTACAGATGATTCGGTGTATTTTTTATTACCACAAAGTCCTGAATTTCTTATCCCTGGTAATTACAACATTGCTCTTAGTAATTCAGTAGGAGATTTCGATTTACCTAATTTCGAACTATCGATAGCTGAGAAATCTCCTCAAATAAATTCTATCGATCCGATTAGTAAATCAGATTTTGATAATTCTTCCATTACCACCTTTACAATATCTGGAGATAATTTATTTGGATTACCAGATGTTTCTCTTTCTTATAAATCTACAACTCTAAGTATCAAAATAAGTGGTGTAGCTCAATCACGAAATGCTCTGACTGGTTTGACATTAGCTTCTAGTTTATTTCCAGATACATGGACCCTAAGCGTAACTAATTCCAGAGGAAGTACATCAAAAACGATAGTGGTTACAGAACCAGTTCCCGAGGTAAAATCGTTTGATCCAACTCAAGTACCATTTAATGATCGAACGAAAATTACCATAACTGGGGATCATTTTTTGGGAGTATTAACCTCTACGGGTTCGATTGTTTTAACTGATGAGTTAGAAACTCCTTTAGAGGATATAAACTTAATTGATAGATACAACATTAGTGCTTGGATACCTGAAGGAATAAATTTAGGAAAATACGAAGTTCTAGTAAGCAACAAGCGAGGAAGGAATACCACTTCCGCTGTATTAACAGTATTAGGTTCAGGTCTTTCTATCGATTCTATTAATCCTAACACAGGGCTTGTAGATGGAGGCGAATTCGTAGTTCTAGAAGGTTCAGGCTTTGTTGAGGGTACTAAGGTAGCCATCGACAACATAATGGCACAAGATGTGAAAGTAACACCTAATCGTATTGAAGCTTTTGTTCCATCACTAGGAGGTACGATCAATCCAACTGCAGTCAGTACATCAGTCAACGTTCAAGTCTTTAATCCGGATGGGGAGACCCTTACAAAGTCAAACTTTTATACATATTTTAATGATCAAGAAACAGATCCAAAAATTATTGATGTTTTTCCAGGAGTCATCTCTGGAACATCGCCTACTGGTATACCTTTGGATACAAAAATAGCCTTCATTTTTGATCAGGCGGTAGATCCTCAAACGGTTTTAACTACCATTCCAAACACATTAGATTTTAATGCGGTAGAAGTACTTTCAGACAGTAACTTGATTGGAGGAACTGTTACTTGGAGTCCAGATAAAACTCGTTTTGTTTACAGTTCATTAAATATTCCATTTTTGTCTAATAAGCTCGTGGAGGTCGGATTTGCTAACTTTATAACCGGAGAAAACGGTAGGAATCTAGTTACTACAGATATTGTGCAAACAAATTCGAGTTTTTTTGGTATTGGTGAAGATCAATATATTGAGGATTGGTCTTTTACGGCCGGTAATTCATTAGATACGGGTAATTTAAGCATATCTTCACCAATCGGTACTGGAGGGATGGCACCTTCTACATGGACAACAACGGTCATCTTCAATAAACCTATCAATCCACTAACTCTATCTGCGGAGGATTTTATACTTACTGAGGTTGCTAATAATCATAGGATTCCCGTAGAGGTTAAATTATTATCAGGGGGTACACATGTCGATGTTAATCCCACGGAATTACTGAGAGCTAATCAAAATTACAAGTTAATTGTCAAGAATACTAATTTAATAAGTTTGACTGATCTTGGTATGTCTTCTGATTATACATACCAATTGTTCAGTGACCCAACCGGACCGAACCTAGTAAGCATTAATCCTCAAAATGGTCGAACTGGTGTTGCTAGGAATTCGGTAGTTATTGCCAAATTTGACCAGCCAATTTTGGTAGAATCAGTTAATACAAGTAATTTATACATAGAAAGTACATCAGGTGTTCGCCTTGACGGCACTTTTAGTAATACTGATGATAATTTATTTTTCACCTTTGATTTTTTTGATTTATTGAATGCCGGTGAGACTTATATTATTAACGTTAGTAATCGAATAAAGTCGATAACAGGGGTGCCTATAACTAGTGCTTCGACAAGTAGTTTTGAGGTTTCTACGAATAATGAGATTGATTTAGCTGGGCCAGTTGTCCTAGATATATTTCCAGCAAATTTGCAGAGTGGTGTATCCACAGCTGCAATGATTATTGTGACGTTTTCAGAGCCAATTAATCTTGCCGATGTTAATCTAGAAAATTTTAGTCTTAGGCAAATTGAAAGTGAGTCAACGTCTGTTATTGTCTCTTATCAGGTGCAAGCCAATGCCGAGCAGGATACAGTTATTTTGGATCCTTTAATGCCTTTAATACATTCAGCTAATTATGAGGTTATCGTTACCTCAGGTGTGCGAGATCTTAGTAATAATAATTCGATAAATTCTGTAGGGATTACTTTTACAGTGACTCCGCAATCTGATTTGATTGGACCAGGGATAGATAATATTACGCCAATTAATGGGGCTAATGATGTGCGAATTGATACCCAAATAACTATTTTATTTAATGAGCCAATTAATGCTATTGATGCCACTGATTCAAGTAAAATTCATATTAAAAATTTGAATGGTGATGAAGTTATGGCAAGTTATAATCAGGAGCAGAGTGGTAAACTTATACGAATTATTCCACAAGAAAGTTTATTAAGATTAACGCAATACATAGTGACTATTGGTCAAGATGTAAGAGATCTTTTTGGTAATCCAAGAACCCAGACCACCACATTTAGTTTCACTACAGAGGATTTTGTAGATTCGACTCCTCCAGAAATCACTCTTTTGACTGTTAATGGAATTCCTGCAGGTTTGAATGGAAATGGTGGATCATTATTAGATAACTCGGGAAATAGTGTAACTCCTGTTATTCATGTACCTACAAATGGTTTCACCATTGACTTACATTATTACGACCCTGGTTCAGGAGGGGAATCTTCGGGAGTAGATCAGAATACGATTTCTATAGTTGATGAGAAGATTATCTTTGATTCTAATCAAAATCAGCCAATTACCAATTTAAATCTGCTACAGCAGGGTGTTACGCCTATACATGGTGATGGTCATACTCGAATTATAGTACCGTCTAATTGGTCATTTGCCAGTGGTTTACATACATTGAAGGCCCAAGTAAAAGATCGTTCCAATGCTGGAAATTTAAGCCCTGAGGTTAATTATTCTTTTCAGGTGACCCCAATTAGTTCAGAGCCATTAAACTATCCTTTTGAAAATGGAAATACTATTTATTCGTTAGATTATGAAAGTGATTATTATCTTTATGATAGTAGTGTGCAGCTAGGTAATCTTCGCCTAAGAACTTTATTCGAAAGTGATGGATCAATAGATTTCAATCAAGAATTGATTTTACTTGGCTTAGTGAGTGACAATACCTTGTTTGAGGTAGGGAATCCACGCCTAAACCCTGGAAATGAACCATTTCCCTCTACGATTGCGAATAATGTTATTGCTCTCCTCCAGAATTTGATTTTATATGAAGTCCGAAAGCTCTTTGATTTGGATGAAATTAGTGGCGAGCCAAATAATCCAAATCTTGGAATAATGATAAGGTTTGAAAATCAGATTTCTCCGACGAATCAGTCTGTAAGCCGCATTTCTATAGGCGGTGATAATGGCGCTGAAGTTAATGGTGGTTTGGGTGTTATTAAGTCTATGGAACGTAGTTTGTATAATACAGCGAATCGAGACCCATACTTAAGTCTGGTTAGTAGAAGTGCGAATGTCGACGAAGGTTATGGAGTTTTCAGTGCTCAGATAATACGAAATTATGCCAATGATCCAAATGGTTTTAATGAATGGAACGCCCGTTTTGGTTCAGTAAGTTATTTTGCTTATACAAATACTGGTGGTCAATCGGGTCAGGCAATCGGTTTTTATCCGGAAGATGCTAACGTCTATAATATTGATCCATCTCAAGCTGAAAGTATCTCTAATGAATTTCATCGATTTAGATATTCCCAGATGCGATTAGCCTTGGAGAGTTATGCTAAGATTATTGCGGTTTCGGTAGCTCGAGTTGCAGCAAAGGGAGTAGGTTTAGTACCTCAGGGTTTTCCGCCATCAGGTCTATATGGTGGTAGTCAGAATTTACCAGAATATTTTAACCCTAGTGGATCAAACGGAAACTTTTTGGATCTTGTTAATGAGAATAATCTGCTACGTCAGGAAATTGATTTGAACAGTATTTTTCAGAACAATCCTGGACCACTTTCTTTGTCTAATTTTGCTAAAATATATCTACGGAATTCAATTCGAGTTACTCAGTAGAAAAATTTAAGTTAAATTACTCAGCCAATGCTTCTACCGTAAAAGCGATTCAGATTATTTTCTAACAAGGAGAAATGAGGAAAAAAATGAAAATTCTTTTAACCAACGATGATGGTTTTCAATCTCAATCCTATCAAATGTTGGGGCTTGAACTTCAGAAGCACCATGATGTTATTATGATTTCACCTGAAAGAGATTGTAGTGGAATAAGTCATGCTTTTACCCTGCGAGATCCATTGTTTGTGAAGAAAGTACCTCAGCATCTTAATCCCTTGGATTTGAATAACTTTTATAGTTTTAGTGGAACACCCGTCGATTGCGTCAAATTTAGCCTTTTGAATTGGATGAAAGAAGATGCACCTGATGTAGTTGTTTCTGGAATTAACCCTGGAGCTAACATGGGTTGTGATGTAATGTACTCAGGAACTGTAGCAGCTGCCATGGAGGCTTCCGTTAATGGCACTCCTGGTATTGCTCTGTCTCATCATAGTTTAGAGCTAACATCTCAGAGAATTCAGGAAATAATTGATTGGTTCTTACCAAAACTGGAGCTTTTAGCGGAGTTTCTTAAGAATCGAAACAGAATCTTAAATATCAATTATCCTGACTGTTCACCTTCGGATTTAAAAGGTTCCAAGATCTGTACGGTAGGTAAACTCGGTTATACAGACCATTATCTAAAAAGAACTTCGCCTCACGGTAAAGAGTATTTTTGGTTATCCGGAACAATGGAGATTGAAGGGGAGGAACAAAGCAGTGATAAGGTTCAGGTAGAGAATGGATATATCGCGATTTCTCCATTGAAGATTGATTTTTGTGATCGTGATGCTTTCGACGAACTATCAGAAATCCAGTGGAATTAGGAAACCTTTTCGGTTGAGACTACGTATATAGTAGTTGGAAGCTAAAAGGGGATTGGTATGCACTCCAATAAAATTGAATCGTTATTGTGTTTAAAGAAAACATCTGTGCTCACAGTGTTTGTTTTTGCATTGAGTCTTTTTCAACCTGTTATTCAGCTGATGGCTATGGAATCTAACTTTTACGATGGCCCGGGTGGATATGCGCAGACAGATGTTCGTGAGGGCTGGATGGATCGTAATCTTGACCGATTTAGTCGGATACAGAATCGTGATATGGCTCGTGCAAACAAGGTTGTGGGCTTAGCTTTAGGTGGTGCCGTAGGTGGCGGCTTGGTTCTAGCGCTCGGTCTGGCTGCTAGTCCAATTCTGGCTGCTACAACGGTAATAGGTTCTGTATTGGCAGGTGGATTCGTGGGAGATCAATTTGGTAAACAGACACGTAATGGGATATATCAAGCAACCTCCTCCGCAAATTTTATGTCGTGGGCTGGTGGGCTAGCTGGCGGTGCTCTGGGATTTATGATGTTTCCAGGTGCTTCGATAATTGGTGCAGCCTTGGGAGCAGGTTTAGGTGGTATGGCTGGAAATGCTATCTCCGATAACAAATATCGAATTGGTAGTCTACCCACAAGGTTACTAAATGGTGGCATGAGTCGTTTGGGCGGCGGCTTCATGGGCCCAACAGGTGTTTTACTCGAGGACCCTTTAATGCGCTCACGATTATTATCCTCGCAGACACGCATGGGAATGATGCCCGGCTGGTATGGTCAAGATTCAATGTTTCGAGCCGGAGTTGACCCTAGGATGGCTAGACTAATGATGGAGGGTGTCCCGGATTGGCGAAATGACTATGTTTGGCATGATAACAACGGTGATTTAGCATATCCAGGATGGGAGAAAGATCTATACAGGATAGATAATAGCTCCAGAGTCCATAGAACTTTGCCAGAGTGGACAACAGGTGTTGGTAGTTTTAATTCTGCGGTAGCGGACTCAGACAATTATTATGATAACAGTCCAGCTGGAGGTTCTTTGCAAAACCCCAATTGGGGAGATGGAACTTCAGTTAATAATAGCGTCAGGGTTCCTGGGACGCGAACTTACGATGCACCCCTGACTTCTGATGGTGAGACGTTTGAATCGAGTTACTCTGCGGGTTCGGAAGATAGTTTGATAGGTTTAACTGCTCGCTATCATGATGCAGTTACTGAATTGCGACAACTGACCGAACAGAATGCACCTGCGCTGCGTCGCAAGAAGGCTCATCAAGAAGTCCAGAGATTAGAAGCACTTTTGCAGCACAGATTGCGTTAGATGAATTGATAATGATCGGCTTCAGCAAAATAAAGCTTAAATGTTTGTTCAGTGTAATTTATGTAAATTTACTGACTAGTTTTTGCTGGGCAAATCCTAATATCGCAAGTGAAGTTACCTTGAAACCTAAGGTTAGCCTGCAGTCAATTGGTCCCAGAATAAAAATGGGATTTAATAAGACTCAATCAATAATGGACACTAGGCCATTCAGCGAGGTAAAGCTAAAGACAGGTGAGCGTTTACTCTGGAATCAGTCGGGCAATTCGGCATATCAAGTCAAGGGTCCTGGTAATGAGGTACTAGCAAGAACTAATAATTCGAATGCGGTCAACCAGACTAAGATAAAGATGCGCGGAACGATTGATGCTAATGCTTTAGCGCGATATCAAGGTAGGTTAGCGGAAGCTCAGGCACGAATTAATATAACCCAAGCCCGTATTGATGGTTTGCAGCTAAAACAGAGTGCCGGTATGGCTACAACAAGTGATCTGCGTACTCTTAAAAGTCTTAGATCAAATATGCCAAAATATCGGAAGGCTTACCGTGGACTAGAATCTAGAACCACTTTGTCGGGTTCTTCCTTGGGTAGAACCGTGAAAGCTGGTTTTAGTGGCGCTTTAACTGCAGCAGGAATTCATGCTGGTATTTCACTACTCTCAGACACCATAGATCATGATGGTGACGTGAATATTTCACGAGCCCTCAGTTATATGGCTCAGCCAAACTTTTTGGGAGGTATTGCAGGCGGTACCATTGGGGCCATGATGCTTTCATCTTTACCTGTTCCCGGTGTTGCTGGAGGTTTACTTAAGGCGCTCCCGATGTTTATGGGAGGAGCTATTGGCTTTGAAGTTGGATCGGGTAATGTTGAGAACGTTAATTGGGTAAGATTGATCGGTTCTACTACCGCTTCTGCGGCGGCTTTTGGTCTAATTGGAGGGCCAATTGGAATAGCTGCTAGCATTTTAGCCGGAATGGTTGTAGACCAACTATTTGAGAGTCCCGAAGCGAATACACAGCCTATCGGTGACCCTTTTGTCCCAGATTGGGGTCAGATAGCAGCAAATCAGCAGCAAGGAGCCCAGATGATGAGTCTGCCTTCATACGTGCCAGGAGCATTACCACAGGGGCAAACGGGTCAAGTTAATCCAATGGAATTGTCTGATTCTAGAGAGAATTTTAATCAGGCAAGTCAATCATCTCTATCGCTGGAGGCAAGTAATATTCCCAAAGCTCCTCAATTGCAGGGCGATCCGATAAAAATTAATGCTGATTCTTCTGACGTGGTTCAACTTACTGAAGAAATGCGTTTACATTACGATCGTTACGTTAAAGCTATCAAAAATAAAGATGCCAAATCGGCCATTTTGGAGTTTGAGCGTTATAAGACGATTAGTAATCAGATTCAAATGATGCGAAGTATTAACAGAAATTGATGGTTACAGTGCTTTTTTAAGCTGTAAAGCATTATTTTCTGGCGATTGAGTTTTTTTTACTTTCAAAATCTAAATTTGTACTTATTGGTTGGTCGATATCCGACAATAATGAATTTGTTCCACCTTCGCCAGTTGATGGCCGTATTTTGTGCTCTTTGGATTTTGATTTTTATGGGTCT
>JAYZAC010000055.1:0-21963 GCA_036339875.1 bacterium
CTCAGGAAGGGCTGCACGCCTGAAACTAGCCCTTTGAAGCCTTGGAAAAATTATTTTGTAGTCGGCACCTTTGTAGATTCTTGCATTTCCTTTATCAAATTCTGGATTTTCTAATTTTCGTTTTTTACTTTGAATTTTGGATAGGCTAATCGGACTGGGACTTGATTTTTGCATATTAGTGGCATCTTTTGTCCATTCACTTACATTACCAGCTAAGTGATAGATACCAAATTGTCCAAATTCCCAAACTGATTTTGGATTAGCGTCTGCGATTAAGTCGTTTTTATGCTTAGCGGGCACAGGCTTATCTTTGTTTATTGGGTATGAAATGTGAGAAATTTGAACTCCTCCTCGCTTCAAATCCACTAACTTGTTTCCCCAAGCATATTCTGTATTAATTTTACCGCGAAGAGCATATTCCCATTGGGCTTCGGTAGGTAAATCTCCTCCTATCCAACTACAAAAGTTCTGCGCCTGAAACCATGTGATCATTGTTTGAGGTAATGATGGGCTCGTTTCATAACTTGGTTGGTGAGAAATTTTTTCACAATAATTAGCTTCAATACATTTCTGATATTGAGCTCTACTTACTTCAAATTGGTCCATTTTAAAGCTTGAAACTTTGACATCTAATAAAGGTTTTTCATATTCGGGTAATAAGGGACTATTTGTACCCATGAAAAAGTTTCCACTAGTGATTTGTACCATAGAACCGCCGTCAATATTTCTGATTAATACCTGTGGGTTTGGCTCCGATGAGTTGGGGTTGGTGTGAATTGGAGAAAAGCTAATCAAATAAAGCAAAGTTCCAACTACTTTAGAAAATTTCATGGGTCGGGATTATAGCATAGCTCAATAATACAAAATTATATGACTTTCTTTATATTTTGTAGTGATTTGTCGATTAATACCAGGAGCTAAGGAGACGTTTGATGAAATTTTTTTATTTATTTTTGAGCTTTTGTATTTTTGGTCAATGCTTTGCTGCAATCCATCATGATAAAAAGGCATTAGTGCATTTTGAGATGGGTAACTATTTCCTACAAGGTGGTGATTGGGATAATGCAATAAAATATTACAATCAAGCTCGAGGAAAACTTGGGATGGAGCAACTGGAAGTTGTCCTTTGTCGTAATATGGCAAATGCCTTCATGATGAAAGAAGATAAGCTTAGTACGGAAAAACTATTGGGTTCCTGTATTGCCAAGTTTGATTATAAAAAAATTCAGGAGTGGGCTTCTTTGCGAGAAATCTTTAAGGTATACGCCCAAATACAAGCAGACAGAGTTAATCCGGAAATTTTAGATAAAAAACGGAAGGTAGCTAAAGCTCGTATGCAGGCTATTCAGAAAAATAGAAAACAGGTGCTGCCCCCTCGGAAATCCGATGGTCCAAAATTAGGTTTTAAGTGATGGCGTTTAATCTGCTTGATAGTTTTCATGAGGCCGAAAAATGTCTCGATGATTTTATGCATACTGATGGTCTATTGGATTCATTGGAATTATCGGTACAACTTTTAATCAGATCGTTTGCGAAACGATGCCCTGTTTTAAGCTGTGGCAATGGAGGAAGTACTTGCGACGCCATGCATTTTGCCGAAGAATTTACTGGAAGGTATCGCAAAGATCGTACTGCATTACCCGCCATGGCAATAGCAGATCCATCACATTTAACTTGCGTGTCAAATGATTATGGTTTCGAACATGTTTTTTCACGTACTGTTGATGCGTTTGGGCAAGAAGACGGAGTTTTATTAGCTATTTCCACTAGTGGTAATTCAAAGAATGTTCTCGAAGCCGCTAAAGTAGCTCGGAATCGAAAAATGTCTGTAATAGGTCTTACAGGTAAGGGTGGAGGATTATTGGCTCCTTTGTGTGATGTCTGCTTCATTGCTCCTGGCTCTAATGCTGATAGGATACAGGAGATTCATATAAAGATTATTCATACTTTGATTGAAGGAGTGGAGCGAGAGCTCTTTCCTGAAAATTATCTTTCTTAACAAGTGTCTTTAAGTACCTGTTAGATTGTAGGTTTTACATAATATTATGTTTTTTATTCAGCTATTAGAGCTGATTTATTACCTATTCTGTAGAATTTGAGTGATTTTTTAGTCTCCGTAGACTCAACTTGAAAGGATATGATTGAGCCTTTGTTAGTTTATAGCTTACAATTAGAGAGTGACTACTGATAAATCCGCATTTACTTTTTTTTCCATGATCAAGAAAGGTAATTTATTGCGCGCTGACCGGCCACTTGAACCAGATAAAAATCCACCTTTTGTACCATGGGGTTCTAATCTAATTCCTCACTATTTATCTACTTGCGGAGCACCTCAGAAAGCAAGTAATACAAATTTGGTCCGTTCTCAGAATTTATCGACAGTCAATAATTCAAGTGATACTGCATTAAAATCAAATGAGGAAACTGTATTTTCAAAGCCTCTTGAATTGGAAGCAGTGACAAATTCTCCATCAGAGTTAGGGAATTCAGAGGAATTCAATCGGGTTGAATTTTCTAAAACTCTGGATCAAATAGATACTGGACATTTATCAGAAGTTACTGATTTCAATAATTCATGGATTCGATGGAAAGGATTTTTAAAAGCACTCAAGCGAAAAGTATTCGATAACCCGTCAGACAATATCGGAAAGCTTAATACTTGGAAGGAATTGTTTTATTCGAAAGCATTATTGTATGCACTTACTATGAATGAAAATTCTCAGAAAGAAATCCGAAAGTACTCTAGTGCTTCTTTTAATCAGCTATTAAGTCATAATAATTCACTATTTGAAGCATTCAGTGGTTCGAGTATGATACTCAGAAAACAAGTGTATCAGTTTCTTCAAAATATACTGATCTGCTTGTGTGTATACGAAGTCATAGAGATCCATTCAAATGTTTTGAAATTAGAGGGATCTGCAGCAGCTGGTTTGTGTCCAGATAAAAAAGACTTTATCACAAAGCACGTTAAGCAGGGTTGGAGTGAATTGTTCTCGGAGGAAAATAATGAAATCGTTGAATTCACAAATTTTTTGATTAAAGAAATACCTGAGGATTTCATAGAGTCGGTAAAATTCAACCGCGAGCAATTACTCGTGAAGTTTAATCTCAAATTACATTCTCGTGAGAATCGTTTCATTATACAAGGCTCTACTGATAGACTAGACAATCTCCAGGTTTCAAAAATAAATTAATAGCGGTGTATCATGTTCAAAAATCCTCATAAAGAGTCAGCAAAAGTTGAACCTGACTTATCAGTAGAAAATTATTTTAATCTCGAAGGTTTTCCATTTCTTGAGTTGTTCCATGATGTTGAAAGATGTTTTGAAGTTCTTGGTACTCCTTTAAAAAATTTTTGTAGAAACTTTAAGGGGCGGATCATCGAAGGCAGAGTTATGGACGGTGCTATCCTTGAGGGAGATGGTATTTTTATCGCAAAAGGCGCTGTAGTTGAACCAACGGCGTATATTAAAGGGCCCGCTATCATTGGTCAGAATACAGAAATTAGGCATGGGGCATATTTACGTGGTAATGTCGTTGCAGGCTCGAATTGTGTAATTGGACACGCTACGGAAGTTAAAAATTCTATATTCTTGAATGGTGCAAAGGCGGGACACTTTGCTTATGTAGGTGATTCAGTTTTAGGATCAATGGTGAATCTAGGGGCTGGAACAAAGTTAGCTAACTTAAAGATAGTTGTGGGTGATGTCATATTACGTGTTGATGGTCTTAAAATGCCTAGTGGCTATCGAAAGTTAGGTGCTATTCTAGGCGATGGCTGCGAATTAGGTTGTAATGCTGTAACTTCTCCTGGAACTATTTTGGCCCCTGGTAGTATGGTCTATCCAGCTGTCGGTATTCGTGGTGCTTACACCCAGAAACGTATATTTAGGGAATCTAATATGCTCAGAAATACCGGCCAATCGAGTTGATTTATCGCAATAAATTAGGTTTTACTTTGCTTAGAAATCTCAAATTCAATCGGTGTAACCCTTGCCATTGAATCGGTATATTATTATCCTTACAAAAAGATACAGAAATGTAAGTTTTTTGTGCGATAACTGATTACTTTAATTTTTTTTATTTTTTTTTCATTTAGGGGTTGTCAATTTCTAAAGTTTTAGTAGAACTAGATTGCCGGATCAGGTGTACATAATATAGATTAACCCGTTCAGATCTTGGAGGATCGACATGGCAGGTATAACTGCAAGACACAATAAATATGGAATGACTGTTGTAAGCCGCGGTAGAAACTTAGAACAATATAATCAGTCGTGTGAATCCCTAGATGTGTTAGACCTCGATTTTGATGAGTTATTTATTTCGGTTTCTGACTTTAATGAAGCAGACATCGATGTACAAGGCAATCTTATTTTGGAACATTTTGTTGATGATCAAATGTTAGCTGAAGAGGGGATACCTTTAACTTGTGAAGATATGAGAAATATTTTCAATACAAGATCTATTCTGAATAATCAGGAAAATTTGAAAGCCGGCTAATCAATATAATTATTTAAAAATATTTCACCAGTTTCACACTTCTGGTATTTTAAGGCCCCTTCCTCGGGTCTTTTTTGTTTTTCATCACGAGTAGGAGTGGAATTATGGGCGTTGTAATAACCGGTATGGGCATGCAGACCGCCTTCGGGACAGAGTCATCTGAAGTATTTGATAGATTGTGTTCTGGAGAGAATGCAGTCACTAAAATAGATGGCTTTGATTGCAGTGAACTGCCGGTTCAATTTGCTGGAGAGATTAAGGATTTTGATCCGATGCCAGTAATGAAAAATTCTAAAAAGGTTAGACAAACAGCTAGATTCATACAATATGGTTATGTGGCATGCCACAAAGCACTTGAACGGGCGGGTCTATTGAACTTCGACGGGTCCAAAGATAGGGTAGGAATGCTTTTAGGCTCTGGTATGGGGGGCATCGATGTTTTTGAGGAAAACGTTATTAAGACGATAAAGCGTGGTCCAAGAAGGCAAAGTCCATTTTTTATTCCGATGACTATAACAAATATGCTTCCGGGATTTTTAGCTGTAGAATTCGGATTTGAGGGACCTAATTATTCTATTTCTACTGCATGTGCAACTGCCAATCATTGCTTGATTGAAGGTGCGCATATGATTGATCGAGGGGAAGCCGATATTATGATTGTCGGAGGCTCAGAATTTCCAGTTAATCTGTCGGGTATGGGCGGTTTCTGTGCCTTAAAAGCCTTATCTACAAGAGAAGACTATAAAACAGCATCACGTCCATGGGATGTAGATCGGGATGGTTTTGTGGTAGGAGAAGGTGCTGCGGTACTCATACTGGAGCGTGAAGCTCACGCTCGGGCAAGGGGAGTAGAAATTTTAGCTCGGTATGTAAGTGGTACAATGGGTTGCGATGCTCATCATATTACGGCGCCTCATGAAGAGGGCAGAGGAGCTGCTAAGGCCATGGAAAGAGCTTTAGTTAAATCCAAGTTAAGACCAACGGATATTGATTACATCAATGCGCATGGTACATCGACGCAGCAGGGAGATGTTGCTGAGATTAAAGCTATCCGAAAGGTGTTTGGTACAGCAGCGGATGATTTAGTATTGAATTCGACAAAAAGTATGCTGGGACATGGCTTGGGAGCAGCTGCTGCTATAGAGGCTTGTGTGGTTATAGAAAGTCTGAGACAAGGAAGAATTCATCCGACCATAAACATAGAAAATCAAGACCCCCAATGTGACTTAAACGTGAACCCCGGTGGTGAATTAAAGAAACCAATCCAGTTAGCGATGTCTAATTCCTTCGGATTTGGTGGTCATAATAGTACAGTAATTCTGGGTCGCTATTAATAATGTTGTATTCAAAAGCACCAAGGTACCAAAAGCTAAATAGCTCCTTTTTTATTTTTTCAGACAAAGCTTCATAGATTAAGCTATAATGTCGCCGCTTTTTTAGTTATTTAATAACCCTTATTTGATCGTGGAGAGGTAATCATGGCAGTTAAAGTAGCAATCAATGGATTTGGTCGAATCGGACGTTGTTTTTTACGACAGGCAATAAGCCGAGACGATATCGAAATAGTGGCCATAAATGATCTCACCGATAATGCTATGTTAGCTCATCTGCTAAAGTACGATAGTGTTCATGGAACTTTTGCAGGTGATGTAAACTTGGTTGAGGAAGGTCTTCGAGTAAATGGTAAGACAATATCAGTGACAGCTGAAAAAGATCCTGAAGCCTTACCATGGGGAAATCAGAATATTGACGTGGTGGTTGAATGTACGGGAATATTCCGAACCCATGAAAAAGCAAGTAAACACCTCAAGGCAGGTGCCAAAAAAGTAATAATTTCTGCTCCTAGTTCGGACCCTGATTTAACAGTTGTGATGGGTGTGAATGAATCTAAATATGATGCTGAAAATCATCATATTATCTCCAATGCAAGTTGTACCACGAATTGTTTGGCACCGGTTGCCAAAGTGATTAACAACTCACTTGGAGTGGAATCAGGGTTAATGACTACGATACATTCTTACACTAACGATCAACGAATACTTGATTTACCACACAGTGATTATCGCAGGGCTAGAGCGGCGGCAGTAAATATGATTCCAACTTCTACTGGTGCAGCTAAAGCAGTTGCTGAAGTGCTGCCCGAATTGAAAGGCAAGCTCACGGGTATGGCAATTCGGGTCCCTACCCCTAATGTTTCTGTCGTTGATGTTAGCTTTGTGACTTCTAAAAATACTTCAGTAGAAGAAGTTAATCAGCTTCTTAAAGATGCTGCGGATGGTGAGCTTAAAGGAATTTTGGACTATTGTTCGATAGAGTTAGTATCTGGAGATTTTAATGGCTGTCCCGCCTCATCAACTATCGATGCAGCATCAACCCTCGTTCAAGGTGGTAACCACGTCAAGATTTTGACTTGGTATGACAATGAAATAGGTTATTCTACTCGTCTAGCAGATCTCGTGAATTATATGTTCAAAGGCTAGGAGAGGTCTATGGGAATAGAAACAGGGATATTCTTCAAACTTGGTATGGCTGTTGGCGCTTTTTTGATGCTTGTATTTATGATATTTGTTTTCGGTATATTAGATATAAATCGCGAGTTTGGTGATTTGGATTAAAGTATAGATGAACTAATTTAATAATAAATTGCTTCAGTAATCTGTACGGTGAATGAAAGTTGAACCTCTTCCTTTCTCGGTTTGCAGATACAATTTGAATTCGGGTATCAGTACCTCATTATGTATTTTGAACCACTGATATCTGAGTCGATTTTGGGCCCTAGTACTCAAACCATCCCAAAACTTACCTGGGTACATTTGATTTTCTGAATGGTTTGACGCATATATAGATTCTAAATCTGAAGCTACCAGTAAGTATTTTTGCTCCCACCAACTTAGAAAATGAACTACCTCGCTGGACTTCATTCGCCCAATTAAGCGAAAGTTGCTTTCTTCTCGGCTAATCAGATGATTTTTAACTTGTAAAAAACTATAAGCAAAAGGATCAAATGGTTTCTTCACAATTTCTTGAGGTTCTACCAGACTTTTTGGCTCGGGCTTAGTCTTACGACTTTTGTAAAAAGGTTTAAGAAAAAGTGGTATTTCCTCTGAGATGCAAGGCGGTGTTAGTATTGAGCAGCTAACAAGAGTAATAATAATATATTTTCTCATAGGAAGTTTATCGAGTGAGTTCATTAAAGCCATTAGAGAGCTGGTTGGTTTTTTTTAATCCGGCAAATCTAGATAGCCTAGATGTTTTCGATTTAAAGACTCATTTAACGGGTGAAACTGAACTTTTCGGTTTAGCTCTAGATGGAGGCATTTCACGAGCTAAACAGTTGAATTTATCTGTGCATTGGCATATAGGTGATTTCGATTCATCTAGTGTTCCGGAAAACTTAATTGCTGATACATTGAGCTGGAAGTATTTAGCAAAACTTGCAATGACTGATCCTGATCCATTGTCCACAACAAGATATGCATTAAGGCCGGATAAGGATTTTCTTGATGGTGAAGTGGCCTTGGAACTTTTAAGATTTCGAAGAATTCAAACTATTGTATTTTTTGATTATTGGCAGGGGCGATGGGATTTTAGTTTACTCCATTTTATGTGGCTTTTTGACAATGACTGGTTATTGAATAAATTAACAATTTTGATTCCGAACGGATATTGTAAGTTCGTGAGTGGTTCGCAGTCATTTTCAGATGTTAAAGGGTCTAATTTTTCTATACTTCCATTGGACCCGATGCATGATGTGGAATTGACTGGAAGTCAGTATAGTGGAGAATCTTATAGCTTCATTCCAGGTAAGGGCCATTCCTTGAGTAATAAGTTTGATTGTAATGAGGTGACCATAAATATGAGTGATCAGTCACGTTATTTGTTTTTTGTATTCAATAATGGAGTTTGACAATGAAAATCAATCAGTTAAAGAAACGTGAGATTCTTCTAATCATTGTTTTCACAATTTTTTTGTTACACGTTTACATAGGACGTGGAGACTCTGTTTTTAGCGGTATTTTTCCACAAAATCTAGCTAGTTTTTTTATACAAATTGAATCAAGATTTTTTGATCACAGAATTCGTAGTAGAGGTGCAGCGGATCAGTTACGTATAAAACAAATGCTAACTAATTCTATTAAAAGTGGAAAATATGCTGAAGGCTCAAAAGGGTTTGCTCGACATTACGATTCAATGCTCATTAATAGTGAGAATAGTAAAGATGTTGTTATTTTAGCTATTGATGAAAAAACGATGGAAGAGGTTGGTCAATGGCCCATTAGAAGGGATACTTACGCAAAGTTAATGGACCGTATTTTTGTGGATGGTGAAGCTCGACAACTGGTATACGACATAGTCTTCAAAGAGCGCAGTGACTCTGAACCTATCAAACGACTTAAATCTCTTCGTAAAACTAGTAATTCGAAAAATCGTAACGAAATTGATAAGCATATAGAATTTTTGGACTACGATAAAAAATTAGAAAAATCTTTTCTTAAATATGCAGATAAAATTGTTGCTGGTTATGCCTTGCTTCAAGATTTTGAGCTTACCGATAAAAATACTTCAGTTATAAAAATCCTTTCTGATTCTACAGGAATCAGTGGTTCTGGAATGCAAGAAAGCGTACAACGTCTATCTTCAACTACTCGCTCAGGAGGTGTTTTTAATTACGAAAAACTACGTTTAATTCTCAAACGTCGCGGTTATTTTAATATGTATCAAGACCAAAACGATGGAGTTATGAGAAAGGTAGAACTTCTACAAAAATATCGAGTGACTAGAATATTATCAGATGGGCAAATAGATTCTTCAAATCAAGTGGATATTTTTGGTGCTTTAAGCCTGGAAGCTTGCAAATTAAGCGAGGGCATGGATTCTATGCTTGAAGATGGAGATAATGCAGACCTAGTATATAAGGTTAAGAAAAATGAATATGTTTTCTTAGATTCAGTTCTTGAAGGATTTCGTTCGGAAATAAGTGATGTAATGCTCAGGCCAGTATGGCTCACTAATCATCAAAAAGGCTTACTTAAAAATTTAATAAGTCATCTTCCGCTATCTGAAGGTAATTCTATCTCTTTTAATTATTGGCTCATGAAATATGTTGCCGGACATTTTGAAAAAGATCATGAAGAAGGTTTTTATAATACATTAGCCTCAGTTGCGGGATCTAATGACGCTATATTAAAAAAGTTTTTATTACGAGATTTATCGAAAGATGTAATTTTCGATTTAAAAGAAAGTAATGATCCCAAGGAGTTAGCTCATAAATTAGAATTAGCTCATAAAAATCTTGATAGTAATATCTCAAATCTTTTGCGCGATATGATTCTAGATTTTGTGCATTGGTATTTAGATTTAATGCATTCCTTCAGTTCTGACGAACGACGCAAATACTATGAATATTTAAGAGAAAATTTAATACCAGATAAATCTTTCATTTTTAAATACTATAAATTTGAAAACTTTAAGGAGGCAGAAGGTAATAAAGAAGTTGAGATGGATGGGGATGGAACATCCTACATTAATTATTATGGGATTGATAATTCGTATTTATTTCTTAGTTTAGCAGACGTTCTGAATCGTAATACTTTCAAAGGAAGATTGTACGGTTTTTCGACACCAGAAATGAATATTAAAGATGCTTTGCGCAATAAAGTAGTCTTTCTGGGGCCAACCGCCAAAGGTATAAATGATTGGCGTGTTACACCCGTGGCCAAACAAATGGATGGGGTAGAAATACATGCTAATAGTTATGACATGCTAAGAAAACAGGATACTTTGCTTCGCCGTAACGCCGACACAACAGAGCTGTTCCTTATAATAGTCATAGCTATTCTAGTTCCTTATCTACTGAATCGAATAGGTGCGAAATGGGGCGCTCTACTTATTTTAGGAATTTTAGGGGGGTATTATGGATTTTGTGATCTCATGTTTTTTGAGAATAAAACTTATTATCAATTTACGCCCTTGGCTATTGAATTAATTGTTTTTTATCTTTATTTGAATACGCGTAATTACATTATCGAGGAAAAAGAAAGAAAGAAAACAAAAGCTGCTTTTTCAAATTATGTAAATGCTAATGTTGTAGATAAAGTACTTCGAGACCCAGAGATGTTAAAGCTTGGGGGAACAAGAAAAGAGGTTTCTGTATTATTCTCTGATGTTCGTTCATTTACTACTATATCTGAGGGCTTACCTCCTGAAGAATTAGTCTCGCTAATGAATGAATACCTTACTGAAATGACTGATTTAGTTCTTGAATATGACGGCACCTTGGATAAATTTATTGGAGATGCCGTAATGGCTTTCTGGGGTGCACCAATTGATCAAAAAAATCATTATGAACTCGCTACTCTTACAGCGATTGATATGAATTTGAAAGTGAATGAGATGCGACCGTATTTTATAGAAAAATACAATGTACCTATTCACGTTGGTATTGGTATAAGTACTGGTTCAGCAGTTGTTGGTAATATGGGTTCTATAAGTCGATTTGATTATACGATGCTGGGTGATACAGTAAATCTAGGAGCTCGTTTAGAGGGTCAAACAAAAAATTATGGTGCGGAACTAATCATTTCTCAAACAACCTATGACTATGTAAATAATTGGGCAGCTACTCGTTTTTTAGATTTGATTGCGGTAAAAGGTAAAACAGAACCAGTCAAAATTTATGAGTGTCCAAACCGTATAAAAGACTGTAGTAATAAATATTTGGAAGGCTTAGCCAAGTTTAATGAAGCGATCGAAGTCTATTATATGGGTCGCCAATTTAAGGAAGGAATTCAAGTTTTTGAAGATCTAAAGAAGTATCGAGATGGCCAGGACAAAGCCTGTGATTTATACATCGACCGTTGCAAAAACTTTTTGGAAAATCCGCCTGCTGAAGATTGGAATGGAGTGTTTGTGGCAACTAGCAAATAGCAGTTAATTTTTGACGATCTTGCACAGTATTGAGGTCTATTAAAATAGGATATTTCAAAAGTTTCATTTGTTCTAAGTAGCACTATTGACCAAAGTAAATTTAGTCATAAACTTCCAGCATAATCTGTGGGAGATAATCATGATAACTAAAATATCCACCTCTTCTTGTGGACTTCGACCTTTACTGGCGTCTCTAATATTTTGTCTATTCTTTTTTGAGGGCTACTCTTCAGAGTTAGTAGTTAGACCTCCAGATGGTAAAGTTGGAAAAGAACAAGTATTGATATTTCTGCCTGGGGCAAGAGTCCCAGCGGAAAATTATCAGGATTTATTAAGCAAAATTCAAAATGAAGTTAATAGACCTCTGTGGACTATTACACTAAAGTTCTTAGGAGATGTCCCACAGCCTTTGAGATTAAAGTCTAGAGTTGAGCGAGTTATTAAAAATCTGAATAAAAATCTTGATTCTAAAATTTTACAAGAAGATATATGGTTAAGTGGACATTCTCTGGGTGGTATTAATGCCCGTAGAATAGCTTCAGAATATGGAGGATTAATTCTATTATCCTCTTATTTCGATCGGCTTGGCGACCGTAATAAATCTGATTTCCCTAAATTTGAGCGGCCCGTTCTATTGTTATCCGGCGAACTCGATGGACTGACTAGACCAGCTTATTTGGTACGAGACGCTAAATTTGATACAAGTAGTATAAATAAAGAAGATTGGAATAAGTCGGTCATTTTACTTCCAGAAGTTAATCATAGCCTATTCGCTTATGATGATTATTTAGTAAACGGTGATTTACCTACTACATTAAACCCTTCAGTAGGAAGGAAGTTGATAGCTAAGGCGGCCGGTTTATTTATGACTATTCATAGTAATCAAACTGAGGCTAGACTTAAGGCTAATTCTATGGAATCTCTCTATGAACTTAAGAAACAGAGTGATGAATTAATGCGCTCCTATGAAACCGCTTATGCCATGGATTCAACATTATGTGGGGACGCTCAAGGGTTAATTATTAAAGAGGATTTAGGTCAGAATACCAACGTAAACATAAACTCTCAGACTGAAAAAGGAATACATAAGTTTGCTCTTGCAAAACCCACAATTGAAATAGGTTCTAAAAAAGAACCGATCATTACCACAGTGAAGTTTGTTGATAACTATCGAAACATTATAGATCTCGGTAATATCTCTTTAGCTCCAAAAGCAAGCTTTTGTAAGATGAAATCTGCAGAGTCCGTAGTAAATGCAGATTTAGATGAGGAAATTCACAAGAAAACTTCTTGCTCTAAAATACAAAGGCGACTAATGTTAGAAACCTTGTATCTTTTAACAGACAAGCAATATCAGCGATATTTGGAGTCTGGAAAAATACTGGATATAGTAAAGGAAAAAAAGAATTCCACAGGAATAGGATGGCTGTCATCTGGTTCAGATTTAATAGATGAAGAGGATGGTGATTACTTCGTCAATACTCGTTCATTGTATACAAATTTGGATGCACCAAAACTCTTTAATGGAATGACTTATTGTAAATTAGTGACTCCCGCGCGATTACTTGACTGGTATTTAATTGATTCCTTAATACCAGATTCGAACTGATCACGTTTTTAGCGAGATTCAAATTCTATAAAGCTACTCCGTTCACTTCTATCTGGTGGAAATTCGATGGTTTCAAGTTTGCGGTTTAATTCGGCTTCAATGCCACCTAAAAGATCAGAAATTCGAGCTCTTAAAGCCTTAAAATATTGATTGAGGCTGTGAACAGCAGCCAATTCGTCAGCATGAACGTAGCTGTTATAAAACGTTATAGTTTTGGTTTCTATAGGCTGAACTGGTCGGCTATCTTTGACTTTAGAAGGTAACTTCTCCTTGCCTCCAAATCTTATTTTTACTAAAGGGAGGTAGATTTCTGGTTCCTGGTCAAACATATGTATGTCATCTATTTCTTTAGAATTGTATCTATCTGATTCAAGAATCAATTCTTCGCCAAAGTGAGCGTAATTAAATGGAGGTAGGAGATTCACTACATCGCCTTGAATAACTACTCTGGTTAATTTTAGTTTTCCCATAGATTGTGCACCACGATTGTTAGTAACTCTGGGTTGAGCAAAAGTAATGACTTCGACTTGGTGACCTAGATTCTGTAAATGAGCTCCAATGAGTGTAGATACTGCTCCACCCATAGAATGACCCGTCAATGTTATTTTGTAGCTGGGCTCAAAATCGTCTTTTATAGAATCGTAAATTTCTTGAGCAATTTTCAGAAATCCACGGTGAACCTTGTGAGAAAACCAGTCATTTTCCTTCATCCAAAATTCAAGATTCAAAAGCCAATTTCGAATATTATTTGATCCGCGAATCGCTAGAGTAATTCGCTTTTCTTTGTGATCAGTATGTATGAAGTAGCGTGTTTTTGTTTTTTTTGTGGTACGAACAACTGCTCCCGGAAACTCATCCTGAATATCTTTTTTACTAGATCCAGTCAAGTAAGACACTCGTGAGAAATATATGTATCGCAGTAATTTTCTTACTTCTTCATGATTGGAATTTGCATCAATATGAGAATTATCAGAGTTCTCAGGAATATGACTATATATTAGGTCGTTGTAATGGTTAGAGGCGATCAACAAATTAATCGAAAGAAATGAAATAATGATCTTTATAAAGTAAATCTTTAGCGCACCCATATTCGACTATTGTTGAATGAATTATTAGCCTGATTACATTATACGTTGAAAAATTCTAAATGTTCCGAGTTTACAGCTATTAAATAATAATGCTGACAGTTTATTGATTGTACGACTTCCAGTCTGGATGGTAGAGGATAGAACTCATATAAATAAACATTGTTAACGTCTGTGTACCGTAAAGATGTGTATCAATGAAACATATTAGAGAAAACATGACAGGTAATATCAGGAGCATTGGTCTGAATGGATGCCGGTTAAATTTAATGAAGTCTCTAATTTGCATGAAGAATAAACTGATAAATAAGATCAGGCCTACAATTCCAAATTGTACTCCTGACATAAGATATTGATTGTGTGGATTATAATTTATCCTTCCTCGTTCATAAATAGGCCACACTTTGTCGTGTTCTATCCTGTATGATCCTGTGCCGTGTCCGATGACTGGACTCTTAAGAAAAACACTCCAGCAAACTCTTATATGATGAAATCTTTGTCCCATTGAGCTATATATATCTCCCTTCTGAAAGCGGTCCCATTGTTCCTGAATTTGTACATAACGTTTTTGAAATGAGTGAAGACTCGTAAACAGAATACAAAGTGTTATAAATATGCCTAAAACGGTACCCCAAAAATAGATCCATTTGCGAGTCTCAAGCAACACCCAAAATGGAATAATAATAGCGAATAAAATTTGTCCCGATCGACCCTCAATGATAATCAAGCTGACCAACAGGGAAATGATGAGTAAGCTCGATGCAATTCTGTATTTAGTACTCCATTTTTTTTGCCAATGAGCAAGGATAAAAATTGTAAATAAAAGTAAAGGACTATAATGAATTCTTGGAATGAAAGGTGTTCCACCGAATTTTAGAGATTCAAATTCAATCAGTCCTAAATGCATTGCATGCAGAATAAAGTGGTATACGACAATACCCAAAATGTAACTTGCTAAACTTTTCTTGAATAATTTTGGTCCAAAAGCACCCATGAAAATTGGTATTGATGCCAAATAGAAAGCTTTTTTCCAAGGTTCGAACGCTGCGTATGGATCATTAGTCCAAAGTATACCCAAGGTGTGTATTGTGAGCCATGCCAAACCGAACCATACTAAATGCGTTATTTTGAATACCTTTCTCCATCCCAGGGACCAGGCTCGAATGAATGAAAAAATAACTATAAGGCCCATACAAAAAAAGGTTAGAGCAACGGAAAATGGTAGAGAAAAACCAAAAAGCAAAAATAAAATCTCACTGATTTTTTGAAGATTAAATGAGCTAAAATTGGATGTTTTGTACAAAGTTTGTCCTATTTAATCTTCGAATGCATATTTTTGCGTATTTTTTTATCTGATAGGATGTTCTCAATAAAAATATTTATAACAAGAAAATATATAATTGAGCGTATCATTCTTCTAGTCTTGGCTTGAATATAAAATTATTACAGTAGTTTTTCGAATCCCAATATGCCCCAAGATCAGTTGCTTGATGTTCACTAGCAACAAAATTTTCAATACTAATCAGCTTCTTATTTTGAATGAAAAATCCTTCGTAATCGAGTGCTATTATAAAGTCAATAATTTCCTCAACAGTATTATCAATTAGATGTCTTTGCTCACATTCCAATACTATAACCGGATGATATTTGTTAATAATTCCTAAAGCTCCTTTGATTACATTTAATTCATTACCTTCTACGTCAATTTTTATACATGCGACTTTTCGGATTTCATCAGTTAGAAATAAGTCTAGACTAGTAATTTGAATTTCTTGTGACGTCCAGTTGTTTGGAATATGCGCGCCATCAATAATTGAAGCGCTTGGATTTGTCCCTTTCATCGGTATGTGTAGGTTCGAACTACCTTTTCGATCTGATATACCAACTTCATAAACCTCGCATTGAGATAATGAAAGCTCACAAAATACTTGCCTCAGATACTCAGCTAGCGCCATTTGAGGTTCGAAAGCAAGAAGTCGACCCTTTTTACCGACAGCCACTGCAAGCGAATGAGCAAAACTTCCCTTATTTGCACCTACATCAATGGCAATATCTCCTGGTTTAATAGATTCCAGTAACATCTCGATTTCAATTTTATGATCACAATATCTAGATTTGAATGATCTCCATAAAAATTTAAGTTTTCTGAACATATTGCTGAAGGTACTCCGTCAAGAATCAAATTCTAAGTCACCTATATCGACAATAATATTCCATAATGAATCTCTTCAATCGATTGGCTGTCATGATGATTGTAATAAATTTGTAGTATTTTTCAACTGAAAATTTTGGCTCATTTGTTAGGTTTATAATTGTTAAGAAATGTGTTTTAAGTGCTTCGTTATTCTGTGTAGGCTACATTTAATTCTTCAATTGGAATGATTCGTTAACGTTACTAATTTTCGAAATTGGGTTCAATTTGATTTTCATTGTGGCTAAGTAAATTAATTCGCTAATTCTTACTAGCAATGATTAAGTAAATGGTCCTCCAAATAAACCAAGTCTTAATCGCGAGAATTAATAACTAATATCGATAAGATTGTAGATTTGGAGAAATGAAAACATGTTTCTTAATCTGTAGTACTTTGAATCTTAGATTATGTTCGAGTAATTTCGTTGATGATTATGGACTTAAGTATTGCTTTTTCCAGATTCACAACATTAATATTTTGTCGACGAGGTATCATATTGAATTATAGAACTAATTTTTGTAATTACCTCCCGTGTTAAGATTTGACTTTAATCTCTTTTTTTTCAGAGTATTAATTTTCTATTGATTTCAGGAATGTGTGGTTTTCTAGTTAATTTTAAAATTTATCCCAATGGATTCGATCAATCAATTCTTGAAGAACGTTTAACTCGATTATCCCATCGCGGACCAGATCAAAGAAATATTTGGAAAAATGAAAATATTTGGATGGGTCATCAAAGACTAATTCTAGTTGGAGGAGAAAAATCTGGTCGACAACCTTTAGTTAATTCCAATGGTAATGCTCTAGTTTATAACGGTGAAATTTATAATTGTAAGGAATTACAATCGAAGTATTTATCTTCCAATTTTTTGAGTGATAGTGAAATTTTATTTGCTCTGCTGAATAAGCAAGGTAAGTCTATTTTGTCTGAATTACGCGGCATGTTTAGCTTTGTTTACTACAAGCATGCAGAGAAGAGAGTTTGGTTGGTTCGTGACCCATTTGGGATGAAACCTTTATATTATAGAAATACTGATGAAGGTTGGGAATTTAGTTCAGAATTAAGAGCTTTTGATCATCTATATCCAGATCGAATACAGGCTGAAATTTTTCAGTATCATATGGCGCCTTTACCGGGACACTCCTTGTATAAGAATGTGTTTGAAGTTCGACCCGGAAGTATCAAAATCATAGGACCTGAGGTTGAAAGTTGTAATCAATATGTCACTTTAGGCTCGGTATTCAATTTGGCTAACTCCATCGATAAACAAGCCACCAATGACTATGTTGATGAAGATTATTTTCATGATTTATTTGACAGAATAGTTAAACAGCATCTATTAGCTGACACTTCACCGGGAATTTTATTAAGCGGTGGTTTAGATAGTGGTTGTATAGCATTGAGTCTACGTGGTTCCCCGGTTAAATCTTATACAATGGCCGTTTCGGGTATGGATGAAAGTTCTATCGCAGCATCCTTAGCAAATACGATAGGAATTAGTCATCATATATTTGATAGTGATTTATCTGAGCATATACAAGATGTACTAAACGCCATGGATGGCCCAATTGGGGATGCGAGTTTTTTCCCAACATGGAATTTATTTAATAATCTAAGAAGCTTTGAGAAATCAGTTTTAGGTGGAGATGGTGGAGACGAGATTTTCTTCGGCTATCCCACTTTCGAAATAGAGGCTTTAAGACAAAAACTACCAAATTTTATTTTTAGTTTAGGACGTAAATTTGGCTCTAATGTAGGTAGTTACTCAAACACAAGAATCAATTTATTAGAAAAATTACTTAGATTTAGTTGGGGGCATAGTGATTTTGTAATGCTTCGACAAATGCAATATATGGCCGCTAAGCCAATGGATAATTTGAGCCCAAAAGCACTGGAGCTTATACTAAATAACTTTCAGCAGACCATTGAGTTAGAAAAAATTGATTCTAATTGTCATTGGAGCCAGGTTTTTACTTATTACTTTAGATATTATTTAGCGACTCAAGTCTTAACCAAAAGTGATAGAGCTTCAATGCGTCACTCTGTTGAATTGCGCTGTCCATATCTGGATTGGGACTTATTTTCGAAGACTTTTCGATTCCCTGAAAATACCTTTCCATTATTAAGTGGACGAAAACAGGTGTTACGAGATTATTATAACTCACATACAAAGTTAAAAAATTTTAGCAAAAGAGGTTTTACCGCCCCTTTGTATAATATTTTACCTAAGCTAGAAGTTCTGGTTGCAAATCAAAGAGATAGGAATTCACGTCCACATGATGAGTTATTAGGAAATTCTCTGGTAGGCTTACACGCAAGATATCTAGAGTTAGTTTATGAATATTTTCACGGTTCAATTGATGCTTAGCTCTGAGCTACTTTCTTTTTAATGCCGAAACACTGTTTAGATGAACATTCATTGGATTTGTTTTTTAATAATTATTAATGTGGTGCAGTCATTTGAAGACCACGTTCGATGGATGTATGAGCACCGACCCGATGAAGTTTTCACTGCTCGTAACTCTGAAGTAATTCAAGATCCAAAATCTAGGATGTGTTACCGAAAATTTTTTGTGAATATTGGTAAAAATAAATATGAGGAACACTTTCTACCAACTGAATGTGACTCTAGAATATTAACACCCGCGGCGCCATGGGCCCGAAAAATGGGATTTATTCCTCCAAAGACTCGAGTGAAACCTTTGATATTTCATCATCGAATTGCTCGTGAATTACCGAATCAAGAAACCGGATTTATAAAGCAAATAATAAAACAATTTGTAAATACTTCGAAAAAAATTGAGGGACGAGTAAAGCGCAACCATAGAAGTAATGGAGCATACAAACTGAACTAAAGTGCTTAGATTAGGGAACCTCAAATTTTGTATTCAAAATTCATGGCGGAGGTTGCTTTATTAATACCGCCTATGTGTCCCGCGATTTTTCGAATTGAGACAACGAGATCTGAGAAGATCAGATTACTAAGCGGATTGTATTCTCCTCGGCTAACTCTTTCTAGATGACTATCTTTTATATTATCCGCGGTTTTCTTAAATTCGGTAATTACTGCATCAAATCTTTGAATACTAGCGGTTTCAGAGTTATGAATTTCACTTTCAACGAGTGAAAACATCTCTTTGATTCCCTCAAATATTACTATTAATTCTTTTTCTGTTGTTTCTGAAAGTTCGTGATCATCATCAAAGAGCCTTTTACGATGTGTAACCAAATCAGCACAGTAATCAGCAACCGATTCTAAATCATCTGAAATGCTCATAAAGCTAGTTATTCTTCTACTCTGATTTATGCTCAGCGGGATTCTCATAACTTTACCAAGATATAAAGTCATATCTCGTTGCATTTCATCTAGATGATCTTCAATATTTATAACTTCTTTCCGAGCCTTTTTATCTTTTGTTTTCGATAGAACATATTTTTGTGTATGTTCTATTCCAGCCCTAGCACAGTCTGTCATTTTTATTAGTTCACGATGAGCGAGTTCTAGTGCTAAGACAGGGCTTATGTTATCCACATTACCTGGAAGTGTAAGTGCGGGCGATTGAGTCGTAGATTGGTCGTCTTTAATTAGCTTAGTAACCATATTAACTAAAAAGCCTAAGAAAGGCAGAAAGATTATTGAAGCGCTAACGTTAAAAATTGTGTGCACCATTGCAATATGTTGAGCGATTGCAGGTTTGGTGCCATCGGGAGCCATTGCATTAGGGTCACCGGGTACAAGGTAGTCGATAAATCCAACATACCATTGAAAAATTATCACCATTAGTAGTACTCCAGTGAGATTAAATAGGGCATGAGCTGCTGCGGCTCTCTTTGCGTTAGCATTGGTTCCAACACTAGCTAATAATGCAGTTATAGTAGTACCAATATTTTCGCCTAAAACAAGGGCAGCGGCAGTATTAAAAGATATTGTCCCTGCTACAGCTAAAGCAATAGTGATTCCGAGCATAGCTGAAGAACTTTGAACGATTAGAGTAAGTATGCAGCCCATTGCTACAGTAGCCAGAATAGAAATCAAATCTGTCGCTTGGAAATAGGTTAAATAACCAATGAAAGTAGGATCAGTTCTTAGAGGTTTGAAGGCTCCACTCATCGTTTTTAATCCATAAAAAATTAGACCGAGAGCCATAAGTAATATAGCAAGGCGTTTCAACTTCTCACTTTTAATAAACATGTTACCTAGTGAGCCTAGGCCAATCATGTGCAGACCATATTTGCCAAGCTTGAATGAGATGATCCAGCCGGTAATTGTGGTTCCTATATTAGCTCCAAAAATTATACTTACGGCCTGAGCCAAGGTCATCACGCCAGCATTTACCATACCAACAGTCATTACTGTTACCACCGAGGATGATTGAACAAGTGTGGTTACAAAAGCTCCACAAAAAACTCCTAAAACTCGATTTGCAGTTAATGAGTTCAGAACTTTACGAATTAAGTGTCCACCCATTGCTTGCAGAGTGTCAGAGAAAATTTTCATTCCGTAAAAAAAGAGTCCTAGGCCACCTAAAAACTTAAAAATTGTATCGAACCAATTAATTTCCATAATGACGCACCTTGAAAAGTATGTGTTTTATTTTTGGGGTGAGTGAATTCTCTGCTTTAACAATAAATTATGTATGTTGATTACTGCTTGGAAGTATTACGGAGTTTGGATTCCTGTCCTGAAACTCCTGAAAAACAGGCACTGGTTTAGCAGTTAGGATCGAAGTATAAATGATTCGCATGTAATTTCCGGATCTATTCATACTGATATACTACAATATAGATATATATTCTCATTTTTTTGTATGGATGTATGAAAGATAGATAGTCTTCTTATAATCAGATCTTTTTCAGAATAGCATCACTTGTATGGAATCCAATTTGAAATGCTTCTTCGAATAATGGCAAACCATAAGTATCCGAATTACAAAGAAAAATATTTTTAATTCTATAGGGTAACGTTGATTGTTTCAGACTAGGTAATGTCTGCTTAACATCTGGTATTGCCATGGCATGAAACATAGGTCGAAAAACTACTTCACTGATGTATGGCAATAATTCGGGACTTGAATTTTTAAGATCTGAGATAACTAGTTCCAATAATTCGTCTTTGGATTTATTTTGTAGTTCTTCGGAACTCCAGTTTAATTTGGCCGATATCGGGAAAAAGTGGGTAATTACTGTGTTATTGTCTGCATTCGATTGCTGATGATTTGCATGAATGTAACCTACAGACGAACTATGAATATCCACATTATCCCAACAAAGTGATTTCTCAATTGAGTTAGGCAGAGCATTGAGTCGAATTTGAGTGGTTAACCAAATTTTTTGATCGCGAGGTAAATTAGGGATTACTTTTTTCAATCCATTCACAAACCACTCATCTCGATTGAGATATTTTAGAGTATGATTTTTACCGGCGTAAACCACATTGCGGAACGTCTGGCGCCACCATTTTCCATGACTATTAGTTAGCAGACATTCGACTCCTTCTGAGTGCTTTTTTAAGCCAGCTAAAACAGTATTCCATTGAGTTTTTGAGCTTGAGATATTTTTCAATAAAGCTTTTACAAGCCAAGCATTACCAGAACTACTAGTTAGTGTGACTGGTATTTCGTAATAAGGTCTACAAGCAAAATAATGAAA
>JAYZAC010000056.1:0-12484 GCA_036339875.1 bacterium
ACCATGGAGCAAGAAGTATGAAGTCCGAGTTCGTGAGCAGCACCCATTATTTCTAACCAACGAACACCACTAATTTTCTTGGGGCTTACTTTAGATCTAATTTCGTCATCCAAAAGTTCAGCACCCCCACCCGGCAGCCCTCGTAAACCGGCATCGCGAAGCTCCTCGAGAATTTCAAACGCGTTTCTACCTTCTACGAGGCATAGGTTGTCGATTTCTGAAGGAGAAAAGCAATCTAATTCAATTTCAGGGTGTGTCGCACGAAGCCACTTAAGTAAGTCTGTGTACCATGTCAATGGTAAATCCGGATGATGTCCACCTTGCATGAGAATTCGTGTACCGCCAATTTCCTTGGTTTCGATAATTTTTTGGTTTAGTTCTTCCCGAGAAAGAATGTAGGCCTCTTCATGACCAGGAGGTCTGTAAAAGTTACAGAATTTACAGTTGGTTGTACACACATTAGTATAATTTATGTTGCGATCGACCAGGTAAGTAACGATTTCTGGGTCAGCTTTTTGGGTGCGGATTTGATTTGCAGTTACACCCAGTTGAGCTAATGATGCATTTTGATATAAATAAACACCTTCTTCAAAATTTATTCGCTCACCATTTTCAGCTTTCTTTAATATTGAGTCGACCTTCACGTTACACCTCCAAGAGTCCGTAAAATAACATAGAACTCTAATGTTTAATATAGATGGAGCAATTCAGTAGTTTACTCTGTAAGCTTTAATTGTTTCTTTTTTACCTTTCACTTGAAACGGCTTGAGGGGGTCAAACTCAAACTCATTGGCACAATACTCTTTCGTTTTCTCATCAACAATAATTTCAAAAGCCTCGGCTTTACTTTGTAAGCGAGCAGCCAAATTTATTTTGTCACCAATTGCTGTATAGTCTTTGTGTCTTCTGGCACCAATATTGCCAACAACGGAAAAACCAGTTGAGATTCCTATCCCTACAAGTAGGTTTTTAAGTCTCTGATCAGAGCTCGATTTAATCGTTTCCTGCATTTCAATGGCAGTTTTCACTGATAGAATAGCCTGCGCCTTCGGACTAATATCTTTACGAACTGGAGCTCCATACAGAACCATAATAGCGTCACCAATAAATTTATTAATTGTTCCATTATGCTTGGTTATTATGGCCACCATTAATTCAAAGTAGGTATTCAAAATTTCAACTACTTCTGCGGCACTTTTACTTTCAGAGAGCGAAGTAAATCCTCGAATATCTGTAAACAAGGTACTGATTTCCAGATTATTGCCCCCCATAGATAGATTATCAGGATTAAGTAGTAATTCATCTACCACTTGATTACTCACATATTGGTTGAATACTTTACGTATATTATTTCTTTCTAACTCTCTGTAGATGACTCTAATTGTTATTATTAGCAGGTAGCAAGCAAGAAGGCTAAGAAATGGTTGGATCACGGGGAATAGAATTGATAACTCTTGAAAAAATAATAAATTTACAAGTATCCAACCTATTATCAGTTCTACGATCAAAATTGGTAGCGAGAGACTAACCCTCAACCAAGCCGTTGAGAAGGTTAGAATGTAGGCAAATATGAGATAGACTAAAATTTGTATACTGAAGTTTGCTTTACGTAGGGTTCCGTAATTTTGATCAGAAATTGTATTTAGAGCATTGGCATGAATCTCTACTCCAGGTGTTTGAATTCGGTTAACAGAATAAAATGGAGTTGTATAGGAGTCTTGCAAGCCTGGGTGATTGAGACCTACCAATACAGTTTTTCCCCATAATTTTGACTGAAGTTCTGATTGCTTATTTTCTATGAAAAGATCAGTAAAGCTGACAGTTGTAAAAGTACTTGCTGGACCTGTCCAATTTATTAGTAATCTGGATTGATTACTATCAATATAGCTTAAATCTATACCCTTACTTAATCTCTTATCACGACTGTCTGGAATGATTAATTTGTTATTCGAGATATTTGCTTCTTTTATCAAAAAGTTTGCATGAATTGGTCTTTTGGACCAACAGGCCAGTGCGAAAGAAAAAATTGGTCGATTATTTTTTGGATCATTAATAATTAATGGAATGCTTCGAAGTATTCCGTCCGTATCTGTATCAACGTTTATAAACCCTGTATCGGATGCGAATTGCATAAACTGCTTCAACGGTAATTTGTGTTTTCTTAAACCACCTGTGATGTCATGTTCAATCATAGAAGCTAAGACGACTTTTCCCGAATCTTTTATAGCTTCCGCAAGAAGTTGATCCTCTTCGACGCTTTTTGGATGCAGAAATAGTAGATCCAATCCAATCACAGCGGGCGAAAAACTATCAATACGATTAATAGCCAAGGCCATAACACGCCTATCAAAGGGCCATTGCCTGGTATTCCAATTTTTATACTCGGTATCTTGAAAAAACTTTGTTTTACCCAGAGACTCAATTGTCTTTTCATCGATGATAATTAAAACAATAGACTCTAGTGGATTACTGAGTGTCTGGTCTATCAGTAGCGGCTCAGATTCTAGTGATGCTAGTTTAGGTTCATGTTTAGAAATAAACATTCGATCTAAAAAAATATTTTCGAATCGATTCATGGTTTCTTGAAATAAAAGATTTGAAGCCATGAATAGGCTTTGAACTAAGAGATAAGTCAATAAAGGTATGGCAATACAGAGAAAGTTAAGGGATTGTTTTTTCATTTGTCTACGGACAGTGATTATAGCAGAGAGGGTTGGCTAGAATAGATTTTTAAGATGATCTATACTTGCAGCACTGTTTATCGAATGACAGGAATCTATGATTTCCGATTTTACAGAATTATCAGCTACTCAAACTCGTAAGATAGGCTTAATTATGATCCTCGTGGGAGTTTTGGATTTTATAAACTTATTCATGGACTGAAATTACATGTATTAAAGACTCTTATGATACTTGAGTACTGTGGTGGTAAAATTAGCCCAGAAGAATTGGTGGGATCTCTGGGTAGTCTCAGAGAATTTAATGCGGAAGAATTCTTAAACGTATTGGATAGTGAAGATTGGGTCCGAAGGGCAAATCATAATTTACTACATGTAGAAACTAAAGAGCATGATGATGAGTTGATTGATAGGCAATCGTTTCTTTTGCTAGATGGTGGAAAGCAATAACCTTAAAATAGGAGCCATCATTGAAAAGGGAGTAGCACTATGTTTATTCAAAGTTTTCCAGTGGGTTGCTTGGCGTGTAATTGTACAATTCTAGCCTGTGAGACTTCGGGAGAATGCATAATCATTGATCCAGGTGATGAGAAAGAAAGGCTCATAAAAATTGTTAATGACAACGGATTCAAGGTCAAGTATTTACTTCATACTCATGCTCATTTCGATCATATCGGTGCTGCGGGCCCACTTAAAAGAGAAGGTTTTGGTAAAATATTGCTGCATAAAGGTGATGATTTTCTC
This sequence comes from bacterium, assembly GCA_036339875.1. Classification (GTDB taxonomy): domain Bacteria; phylum Muiribacteriota; class UBA6191; order UBA6191; family UBA6191; genus JAYZAC01. The sequence goes on from JAYZAC010000056.1 coordinate 3,423, forward strand.
TACGAAGCTTTAGAAGACCAAGGTCGTTTATTTGGAGTCGAATTACCCGAGAAAGATGAGGTTGACGAGAATATTCAGCATAAAGATGAACTAGAATTCGGTAATCATCAATTAAAAATTATTCATACTCCTGGTCATACACCAGGCAGTTGTAGTTTCTATCTTAAGGAGAAAAAGGTTCTATTTACAGGGGATACCTTATTTAAGGGAAGTATAGGTAGAACCGATTTACCGGGCGGCGATTTTCAGCAAATACTTGAAAGTATTCGAGGTCGAATACTGAACCTGCCTCAAGATATACAGATAATCCCAGGGCATGGACCTAAGACAGATCTTGTTGCTGAGGTAAAAACGAATCCTTTCCTGAAGGTTTGATTTGGCAAAACTGAAGATCGACTATCTACTGTTTGATCTGGGCAATGTCTTTCTTTATTGGAATAAAAATCTTTTCTTAAAGCATTTTATTAAAGGTTTGCCAGACAAAAATCTACGTATTTTAGAATACTCTAATCCGTATTGGTTAGACTTGATTTCCTATGAATCAAAGCTTGAAAAAGGGCATTTAAATTGGATGCAGTTCTGTGAATCTGTTGAAATCAAGTATAAATGGAGAGGATGTCCAGATTCATTACTTAAGTCTTTTCAAGATATCTTTGAGCCAAATCAGAAATTAATCGATTGGTTTTTAAGCACGGAGTTTGAGTGTCATACTATATTAATGAGTAATACCAACGTATACCATTGGAATTGGATATCTGAGAATTACGGATACTTACTAAGTAAGTTTGATCATCTACACCTATCTCAAAAGGTAGGATTTCGAAAACCTAGTAAGGAGTATTACCTGGGTTGTTTATACAAACTGGAGTGGAATAGGGCACTATTTATTGATGATCTGGCCGAAAATTTGGTTATTCCGAAGGAATTGGGCGCAGTTACCCATTGTTTTAGGGACAACAAGCTCCTGTGGCGTCACCTAAATAGGTGCACTTTTTAGAGCAATTATTTAGTCCTACAATTATTCAAGAAGGTTTTTAGCCTGTACTGGATTTTGATTCGTGAATAATTGATCAGCATCTTCAAGGTTCTTGATATCATTTTTCACATCATCCAGCGCATCAAATGCCGAATTTACTGATTGAAAGTCAGATTCAGAAGCTCGTAGATTTTCTTGGGCATTGCTTAAGGTCAGAAACTTCCTAGTTTCATAGCTTAAATCGTTATTGACTGCATCAGTAACGGCCTCGAGCTTACGAGTTGTTTGCTCGAGTCTTTCAGAGAACAGTTCCGGATCAGAGATTGCAGACTCTAATCTACTTAAATCTCTATTAAATTCAGGAACTTCAATTCGGGACGATGATTCGTCTTTAATCTCTAAAGAAGATGTGGCAGGAATCGAATCTGCATCAGTTTCAAAATACAGTTGTACACCTTCAATTACTCCAGTGGCTGGACTAAGAGAAGTGGTGACAGTTTTTTGTGTACCCTCCTCATCCACGAGCTTGATCGTATACGATACTGCTTGAGGATGCTTGGTTTGACCGGTCAGAATCTCTACAGAATATGAACCGACTTTAGGTGGTCGACTAACTGTGATAGGCTCTATGCTATTGTTGTCTGAGCGATTAGCTTGTCCCTTAAATACCTCAGGATTTCGTCCAACAATCTCCTTGGCATTCTCTAATGTTTCCAAATCGGGGTTGCCCTCCAACTGGTTCAAAACTTGCTTGAACTCTTCTAATGTTCCAGCGGTCGTTTGTCTCTCAGAAATGGTTTCTTGCATCTCAACAGATTTACGATTAAGTGCTGAAACTTCAAATCGCAATTTTTCTTGAGCAGCCAAGGAATTTCCATTCTGACTAATTTTTGGCGAACTAGAATCTTCGTTGAGTAGGCTAGATGACTTAACTTCCGCAAAGCGAAGTTTGACCTGCTTGTTGTCACCGGGTCCCCGAGCACTGTACGGTAAGCTCGAAATCTTTAGTGACATTACTCTACCTCCTTGTTGAGTAAAATCTTTACATTAAATTATTTTTTTCCCTATTCTCATTATAATACCGCATAGGTTCAAGTCAAACGATTTGAGACAACAAAGTACATCAAAAATACAAAAAGACCCTTTTTTTATTACAATTTGTCAGAGATTCACTATTTTTGTCGAAATTTAGTGTATGTCTTACCAATCTAAAATCATTCTTTGGCTACAAAACGATGCTTATTATCTGTTTAACTATGAGTTAAGCTGTAAATCCTTTACGTTGTTCAAGATTTACGGTACGAACGAGAGTCCTCGTTGTGTGGCTAAAGATTTATCTCAAATTGGAGTAGAGCATGTAATAATGTACTTTTGTCATAAACCTGGTTACATCATTGATGGAAATCTTGACATGACAAAGTCAAAATTGGTCGAAGTACTTAGGTCTAAAGACATAATGATAGAGTATGAAGACCTCATAAGATGCCAAGCAACTACAACTTCAGTCTTCATCCAGACATTAGAATCAAATGTTCTTAATTTATGGCAAGATGCTATGGATGAATTTGACGTAAGTGTTGAAGGGATTGATTTTCCTGAACAAGCTTGCCTAAGTTTGCTACCCAAAAATTTGAAACATAGAGGTTGCATGCTCAGTATTGGCAATATTCAGGGTGAATCGAATATGCGGTGGGAGTTCGATGCAAGTAAGTTCAAATTAGATCCGATACAGTGGGGGATCTCACTACAGCCGTCAAATTTATTACATTCTGCTTTACCCAACATAGTAAATCGACAATTACTTGATAGCTTAGATTTTAAATTTATCAGTGAACATGTATGCCCGATCTATAGTCTAGAGGAAGCTTGGGAACTAAATTTTTATTCTGAAGATGTAAGTGATGCACGTTGCGGATTACTTCGTGCGAGTTTTGAATCTCCTTTATCTGTAAAAGCTCTTCGATCATGGAGACAAACTTGCGTGCGTCTTGTCGCTAGTTTAGGTGTGCTATTCATTCTTATACAATTGGCTACTCCAAAATCTGATCAACAATATGCTGTGGTAGCGGATGAGCTAATTTCCAAGACTTCAAATGAATTAAATGATCACTCTGAAAATATACCAAGTAATGATATCGTTCAAAAAAAGCTAAATTCGAATATAAAGGATTTATGGGCGGGAATCGATGAGCTTAAATCTAATGCAAAGAGACTGGTTCAGAAATCTATTTTAATGGCCGAACAAGATAATATTTCGCAGCAGCTACCAGTAGTTATGCCCGTATTGAATTATTTAAAGAAAGCTGAAGCTGACTCTTGTGGTCAATTTCAATTGGGTTTACAAAAAATTGAAATTTGTAACGGACAATCTATTTTGGGTAAGAAATTAGTACTCCTCGACGGTCAAAAAAGTACCTGGATAGATAACAAAGAAAAAATCTTCCATATCAATCGAGTAGATAGAGTGCGGGAATTGAAAACGCGTATTTTACAAACGTCTAATGATACCGAATACCTAGTTGAGCTAATAAGTGATAATTCCAAATCTTTGATAGTAGACTCTTGGGAGGGGCAACCATTAAAATCAAAGCGGGACGCCGAAATAGTGGCTGAGGCGATCGCCGCAGGTATACTTTCGGGCGATCGATTGGATATTACACCAGCTCATAGTGAAGCGCGGGCAGGTTTAAGCTTATTGAATTCGTCTAAATTATGAAGAGGAAATTATGGAAAAAGCTTCTGCTGAATTACTGCTTGAATTTGGTACATTAGCAGTTCCGTATTCGAAACAAGAGAACCATGCAGATGATTCTAATGTTAAATTTGGGAAATCTGAAATACTCAAAATTTTAAGCCAAAAACATTAATTATGCACTTGGAGCGAATACGCGCTTATCTTACTCTCAATCTTATTGAACACAAAGCTGGTGTCAGCCTCGTACCGTTTTTTGAGGCTAACTGTGACGTTGAAGAAGTGGTCCAATTTCCAAGATTAAAATGGGAAGAGTATTATTCAAAATCCTCAGTAGATAGAGTTTTTACCCAGAGGAAAAATCTACGAATAGAACAAGAGTTAGAGTTCATTATTGAAAATAAAATCGGTTTGTTACCCTTTGAAGATAGCGATTATCCACCACTTCTTAGAGATATATATAACCCACCTCGATTACTTTACTTTTTGGGTAAATTACCACCTAATGATGCGATGCATATTGCTATCGTAGGCTCTCGAGATTGTTCTCTAGCCGGTAAATGTTTGGCAGAGGAAGCAGGTAAATTCTTAGCTCGACACGGTATTTCGGTAGTCTCTGGATTTGCGCGAGGTATTGATCGGGCTAGTCATACAGGTGTTGTAAAGACGAGGCCTCAAGGGTACGCAGTTGGTGTGGTAGCAAGTGGGATTGGAGAATATCTAAAACCGAAACTACTTGATCTTTACGAGGGAGTGATGAATAACGGCCTTATAATTACAGAATTCCCTGTGACATCAAATGCAATGAAGCGTAACTTTCCCATGCGCAACAGAATTATTACTGGTATGAGCGTTGCGACTATTATTGTGGAGGCCAGAATTCGTAGTGGTTCAATGGTTTCCGCTCGATTAGCTTTAGAGCAGGGTCGCGAAGTTTTTGCTGTACCGGGTCCAATGCATAGTGAACTGAGTGCAGGTCCTAATAGTTTAATTCGCAATGGTGCCAATCTTGTAAGTTGTTGGGAGGATGTCTTAGAAGATCTCAAAATACCAATAAATACTACCCAAGATTTGTATTTACCTGAAGAAGATCAGAGATTTTTAGGATATGTTAAGTCAGTACCCACAAGCCTCGATGATATTCTATACAAATCTCAAAAACCATTGAATTGGGTCCTCAAAAAAATTGTACAACTAGAGTCTCAAGGGCATCTTCGGAGACACCCAGGAGACAAAGTTAGTAAAATTTCCTGACGATCAATCATCGTCAATAATAGTGAATGTGTAACTAGATTGGTCGCCTAAGCTTAGATTCGTTGGATTGATGAGTTGGATAGTAAATGATTCAAGATTTTCTTGATCTAAATCATCAATTATCGAATATGAAATTGACTGCGACTGTTGGCCCGCACTAAAGTTCAACGTGCCACTTGTTAAATTAAAATCGGCGCTTGAAGCACTATTATCATCGCTTAACACATAATCCACAGATACATTCTGATCGCTAGTCGTGGTAAGTCTCACTGATACGGATAAATTCCAATTACCTTCAATGATCTCTGCTGATTTACGGTTGAATGAAACCAATGTTTTATTACTATTTTTAGGAGTATAGCGCTGGAAACTATCGCTTGGTGGACCAAATACATAAATTCTCCCATTATATGCAGCAGCCAGATGATCTTTACGCGATGAAACAGCAGGTGCAACTATCGGATCAGATTCTAAGAATTGAGAAGATTCAGGATCGAAAATGAATACATCAACCACTTGACCAAAGTCATCTTCACCTCCTATTAAGTAAATTAGTCCGTCAATAAGTGTTGCAGTTCCATAGGTCTGAAATACCAAAGTGTTACTTATCGTGCTCCAACTATTTGTACTTATATCATAAACTTCTACATTCAGAAATACGTCATTTGCGCCAACTTGACTTCGACCGCCGAACAGATAAATTTTACCGTTGTATAAAACAGAATCATGTCCATATCGATTTGATGGTGAAGGTGAACCGGTTGTCCATTGATTTGTAATGGTATCGAAAATGTCCATAGTATTCGTAGTAGAAAATCCTTCATCCAAAATACCACCATGGATGTATAACTTATTTTCATAGCCTACTGCAGTATGATTTCTTCGAGCAATTCCTTCACTTAGGATAGTATTAACACTGCTAGTTGCAGGGTCAATCTGAAGTAAAGAGTTAGTTGATGCATTTACGGCAGAACCACTATTTTGTCCGCCATATGTATAAAATTGTCCATTTACCAAAGTGCTGGTGTAGTCTGATCTGGATTGTACGAGATTTATTTCATTCGATTCGACTTCCCAAGTATTAGTTGTGAAGTCAAAGATTGATACTCTGCCGCCACCCAAAGAACCCGTTAAATCAGCGCAAATAGCATATAATTTATTATCATAGATAGCACCATCTGCCTCATCACATCTAATGGTTGCAGTAGCTGTCCTATTGGGCATATCTGACCAAGAACTTAATTCAATGGGTCCATTATTAACAGTTAACGTAGTGTTAAGTGGATAGACTAGTTCTCTTGGTTGGGTATTACCATCATCTACAATGATTTTTATTTTAACCCCAACCTGATCTGTGTCAAAATCATAGTTAGAATGCCAGACTAATTTAGCAGTTTCTGAAACTATACCACTGACTTTACCACTAACTGAAGTAGCTTTTCGCCAAGGACCATTATCTCCATTGAGGCTATACTCAATGGTGAGGCTTGTTGGCTCTGAATCAGGTTCACTGATATCAGCCCTAATCGATAGATCTCGCTCATAGCTAGATTGGTTTTCTGGAATAACCTTCAGATTTGAGACATCTGGCCTACTATTATTAAGTATGGTGAATGTTACAGTTTGACTCAAACCACTTCCGCCGATAGTACTACTAGTGGTAAGCATAAACTCAACACTCCCATTACCCAGAGGCAGAGTTTCTTTTGAATACCATGTGGCTGTTTTTCCAGTTTCGAAAATAGTATTAAGGCTTGTGCTTATATGAGTAGATGGAATTGAGGCAAAAGCTCCGACTCCATTTTCTCTGTAGTGAGCGGTTATTTCGGTGAGGTGTGAACTATGACTATCGAAACTAAAAACAATATCTCCACCTCCGTTAGCTGGAAGATTTAGATTTTGTATTTCAGGAACATAGTAATAACCTTCTTCAAAATTACTTACATCAAATCGTAGGTCTGCGCGGTATGAGCCATCTAAAATATTAACATTCGTAGGATTGCTAAAGCCCCCCAAAGTACCGCACCATTTTTCGGTAGCATCACAGATTTCGCCATCATGGTCAAAATCAGTTCCTGCACGTATCTGAATCACTTGACCCTCACTTAGGCCATCTAGTACGTAATGATAACCCTCATTATAATGGGTATATGTGTGAGTTACGATTATTCCGTTTTCAATAGCTTCCACTTTGATTAATGGATATATCACTTCATTCTGAGCTACAGTTACAGTGACAGGAATTGTCAAAGCATCTACTGCTTCTCCTGACTGTAAATGAACTCCGTCAATAGTAATGATAGCGGAGTGGTCACCTTGGCTTAAATGATATTTGTCAGCGTAAATTCCTAATTTTGAAGCGGTTGCACCAAATCCGGCTTCTGGGCGGAAGACTAGCCAATCATAAGTACTGGCGGTAGTGTACTGAACTGACCAAGTGAGAGCATTGATATCATCAGAACCCTTGTTAACAATTGTTAGCTCTTGGTATGCCGCTCCTTCACCATAGGCAATACTTGAAGGTACTGCTCCCAGTTTGGGTCCGAATACACCGGAATCTTCTCCTACAGCTTCAGCAGCCTTGAAAGCATTTAGGAAGCCCACACCAAAATGATCGTCACGCCCAGGATTACCAAGATCTGTGGAAGTTTGTTCTAAGAAATCACGTAACTCCTGTGGTGTGAGATTAGGATTAAGTGATTTGATTAAACCTGCCACGCCAGCTACATGAGGAGAGGCCATTGAAGTACCTGCCCAAGCTTCATATCTATCATTAAGTACTGTAGACCAAATTTGTACTCCAGGAGCTGAAATATCAATGTGTGAACCGTAGTTAGTAAAACCAGCAGGGCTTAAATTTGGTGAAATAGCCGAGACACACATACATGAATCAAAACCACAAGGTGTAAAAAAGGTTACATCAGTATCTTTACCGTTATTACCTGCTGCACAAACAGGTAATGTTCCAGCGGATACTGCACTCTGCATAGCAGTATTGTATGGATGAGTTGGTGAGTTAATTCCAGGTCCTCCTAGACTCATATTCATCACGTCAGCAGGCTTGGGTGGTACTGTACCTGAACTATTTGGTAATCCTGCGGCATAAAGAATCGCATTCAGAATTGCATTACCACTACAGCTTCTGCCAGGACAAACTCGTAACGGCATAATACTGACTTCCCAGTTTTTACCAACCACGCCTTCCCCATTATTAGCCTTGGCGCCTATTGTTCCGGCCACATGACCGCCGTGAATATTACCGCTAGAAATAAATGGATCATTATCCATACTCACAAAGTCATATCCTTGGATGTATTTACCATCGGGGTCGGTGGGGGAGCTCATAATATCTTTGTGATAAGCGGGCCCGCCATCGATCACTGCTACGATAACGTCTTTAGAGCCTTTCGTGATTTCCCAAGCTTCAGGTAAATTAATAGCATCAATATTCCACATATTACCCGTGGCATACTTTGTGTCATCAGGCTGTATCGCCGTGCTGTAATAATAGTGTGTGTGCTGTACTTGTTCATTACCGTAATTTGTTCGATAGCTTTCTAATGCCTCAATTGTATGGAATATATTAGCGTAACGATCGGCCATGTCATCATAGCTACTATAGTTAGCGGTCATTTGACCTGTACTACTTCGAGCAGCCACAGTTTTAGGAAGACTCAGTTTTATAGTTTGGAATCTAGGTGCACTCCTAGCATCTCCGACACTGCCCACTCTCATTACTGAACGTGCAATATTCGAATTACTGTTATCTGGGGTAACAAAGGTTAGTTCTCCACTAACTATTTCTGTGTAGTTTCCTTTATAAAGACCCTCAAAATAATTGATACCTACTGGTACTCTTCGATTTGGCTGATAAAGTGCAGCTGTAGTGGAACCAGTAAGACCTTGTGTATTTGAATTTGAGTCGTCACCTTGTTGCAACCTTAATAAGTAGGGTGCTTTTTCAGAGCTATTAACTTCAATTAAATAGCGCCCTTCACTAAGATGCATAAATCCGTGCAATTCATCTTTACGGCTAAAATGACGAATTTGCTTGCCTGTATTAGAATCCCACAAACTTACACTAAGTTCCACCTCATCACTAGTGATGTATGGATATAGGCTGAATTGCATTGGATAGAC
>JAYZAC010000057.1:0-9103 GCA_036339875.1 bacterium
GACTATAGCGACGTAGGAAACATGGTTCGTGAGGTTTCGAAAGTTACAACTCCAAAACATGTTGCTATTTCATTACCATCTTTGAGGGCAGATCGAATGAGTGTTGAAGTTGCAGATAGTGTTAGGCAAATTAAGCACTCAGGTTTTACTTTTGCGCCAGAGGCTGGTTCAGTACGTTTAAGAAGGGTTATTAATAAAAATATTACGAATGAGGAGCTTTTAGCTGCTATAAGAATGGCTTTTGAGAAAGGTTGGAGTGTAATCAAACTATACTTCATGGTTGGCTTGCCTTCGGAAACTTGGGAAGATCTAGACGAGACTATTGAATTAATTCAGACAATTGAAAAAATAGCTAAGGAGTTTGGCGGTCGAAAAAGAGTAAATGTTAGTTTTGGACCTTTCGTGCCTAAAGCTCATACTCCATTTCAATGGGATAGTTTCATGGGAGTGGAAGAAATTGGGAATCGAATGCAGTATGTGCGAGATAAGGTATCTTCGCGAATTGTTCACTTTAAGTTTCAGCCTGCTTATCTTTCACATTTTGAGGCGGTAATTTCTAAGGGTAACCGTAGTGTTTCCAAAGGTCTTCATAAAGCATTCTTAGATGGCCATAGATTTGAAGGATGGTCAGAGACATTTGATTATAAAGGAATCATGCAATCCTTAAAAGATGGTGGCGTGGACATCGACTACTGGACTGCGGAAAAGGACATTAAAGCGGCTTTACCATGGGATCATATCGATGTAAAAATAAAGAAGAAATATCTTACCTTTGAACGTAAAAAAGCTTTTCGTGACCACAAACAAACAACTACTGACTGTCGATGGGGAGATTGTCATTATTGTGGTATCCCCACCCCTAAAGATGACATCAGATTGAAGCATGAACCACCTTCTCCTGAAGAGATGCAACGAAGAAGAGATGATTGGGGGAATGAGAACAAAAAAGTATACAGAATGGAACAAACTCGTGCTGATGCGACTCGGTATCGTTTTGTATACACCAAATCAGGAGTATCGCGCTTTCTGGCGCACAGTGATATGGTTCGGTTGTTTCAATTAGGTATAAAAGCCTGTGATTTTCCAGTTTTATTGAGTAAAGGATTCAATCCTAGACCTGTTATGCAATTTGGTCCTGTATTACCACTTGGAATTTCGTCTAGATCAGAGCTGTTAGATCTATGGTTAATTGGGTCAATAGATCAAGAAAATGTAGATGAACTCAATCAGTATTTACCGGAGGGAGTTAATGTTCTCAGCTTTGAAGCTTTGGAACCTAACAAAAAAAGTTTGAGTTCATTATTTCCACTAGCACGGTATGAAATGAGTATTAATGGAAGTGTGGACGATTTTAAGCAAATTTTGACTGATTTTCTTAGTAAAGAAAGCTTCATTGTTGAACATCGTGACAAAGAAATTGATTTGAGTAAAGCAGTTCGATTTGCTCACATGGATTCTAAAAAGCTTAGTTTAGATTTATCAGTTTGTTCTCAAAAGGGAGCTAACGCTAACCCATTTTTGGTGCTTGATAAAATCTTTGGGTATGATAAGGAAAAATGGGGTGACTTTACTATCGAGAAAACAGCCGTAATGTCTGAAACTATTTGAGATAGTCTGGTGCAGAGTAATTTACCCAAGGAATATCTAAAAAGTGTTTTGGAACAGTTGGGAGAGGCTGATTATTTAGACTACCTAGAAAGTTTTAATATAAAGCCTTCTCGTTGGGCCCGATGCGTATCGGGCAAGGTAACTCCTGATTGGTTTAATGGTATAGCTTCTGAAATACCTCGAGGTTTAAAAGTTAATTTAGATCCCGCTTGGCAGGCAGGAACGTATTATTGTCAAGAACGCTCTGCGATGCTGCCTATTGACGAATTTATAGCCAAATTTGCGCAAGATAAGAAATTTTCTTGTATCTTAGATGTTTGTGCATCTCCCGGCGGTAAAAGTATCCAGTTGATGGAACTACTTACTCCAGATGGATTTCTAATAAGTAATGAAATCATAAACTCTAGATGTAAAGTTTTAATGGAAAATTTGGAGAGAACTTCAGCTTGGAAGTCCTCGGTAACAAGTCTTGATATCGAAAAAATAGGCGATAAATGTCCAGAAGCATTTGATTTAATTCTGGTTGATGCGCCTTGTTCTGGTGAGGGAATGTTTCGTAAGGACCCTGATACAATCAAACAATGGAGTAAAGAGGCTATTGATCTTTGTGTCAGACGTCAAATAAGAATTCTTAAAAATTCTTTAAGATGTTTAAGTCCTGGTGGCTATCTAATTTATTCAACATGCACTCTGAATGTACTTGAAAATGAAAGTGTGATAGAACATATTTTGGAGATAGAAAATTTAGAGCTAGTTGAATCAGTTAAAATTTGGCCTCAAAAAGGCCTCGGAGAAGGTCATTATTATGCTTTTATTCGAAAATTAGGTGCAGTTAATTTTTCAAATTTTAAACCTTCCAAAAAGAAAAAAAATAGGATTCCGGATAGCTTGGACGAATTATTAAGCTCTATTCATAAGTTAAGTTGGATGAAATCTCAAGGTGAATTGATCGACCATAATGATAAGTGGTACTGGTGTAGTGACCGCCTTCCAAATCTTAAGTATCGTAGAAAAGGTCTTGAACTAGGTGAATTTAGGCGAGGCTTCAAAAAATCAGAGTTTAAATTTTCTCAAGCTCTAGCATTAAGTCTTGAAGATAAAGATTTGGATAAATCTTCGATTAGGAGTATTGAATTAACTGATGATTTAGCCAAAAAATACATGCGTGGTGAAGAACTTCAAAACGTTAAAGATTTTAAGGGATATAATTTAATCTGTTATAACGGTCAGGGTCTAGGCTGGGTTAAGGCTAATGGCAGTCGTTTGAGAAATTTGTTTCCGCAAGCATGGCGAATTAATTAAAAAATTAATCATAAATAGATTATCAATTGGAACTCTAGACCTGTAAAGGTCAAGCTGGTTATTATGTCGTTCTAAAAAAATTGCTTGGAGTGAATGATGCTTGAGACCAGTTATCGTAGTCATACAGTCGGTTCTATCGGATTAAGCCTTGAGGGTAAGTCGGTTACACTCTGTGGCTGGGTTGAAACTATTAGAGATCATGGTGGAGTACTCTTTTTTCATTTGCGAGATGCCAGTGGTCGATTACAAGTTCTTTTGGATCCAAATAGTATGAGTGAGGATCAATTTGAGATTGCACAGAGAGTACACATTGAATACTGTGTTCGTATAAAGGGTTTGGTGGTTCAACGCCCTGAAGGTAAGGATAGAACATGGATAGACTCTAAAGATGTTGAACTAGAGGTTAATGATATAGAAATTTTAGGGAGTTCAGAACCTGTACCTTTTCGACCACAGGATCACAAACAGGTCGGTGAAGAACAACGCCTAAATCATAGATATCTGGATCTTAGATCTGATGAAATTCAAAAATCGCTAAGATCTCGTTCGGCACTAATGCATGCTTTAAGATCGACATTAAAGAAACGCCATTTTGTTGAAATTGAAACTCCTATATTATCTAAGTCGACTCCTGAAGGCGCTCGCGATTTCTTAGTACCAAGCAGAACACACCACGGTCAATTTTATGCTCTTCCTCAATCGCCACAATTATTCAAGCAACTATTGATGATTGGAGGAATGGATCGTTATTTTCAAATTGCCCGTTGTTTTCGAGATGAAGATCAAAGAACAAATCGGCAGCCTGAGTTTACTCAATTGGATCTTGAAATGTCATTTGTTAATGAACAAGATGTAATGGATGAGGTTGAAAAACTAGTACTTTCAGCATTGTGGGACTTAAATTGCGATGTTAAATCGCCATTTGTAAGAATTAGCTATGAGGAAGCAATGAATCGCTACGGTTCAGATTCTCCTGATTTGACATTTGAATTACCTATACAAGATTTAACTAGTATATTTGAGGATACCGAATTCAAAGTCTTTAGAAGAATTGTTGATCAGGGAGGTATTGTTAGAGCTATCGTATTGCCTTCAGAATACAAGGCCACAAGGTCTGATATAGAATGGATTCGATCTGAAATAGCTAAACTTGGAGTAGCAGAACCTGCATGGGGACATTTACGTTCTACTGGGTTTGAGTCAACAATTGCTAAATTTTGGTCGGCTAGTGAAGTGAAGGCAGTAGCTGAGAAATTAGCAGGTAGCTCAGACGAATTAGTATTTTTCATGGCAGGTCCTTCCGATCGGCAATTTAAAGAAATTATTGGCAAGTTAAGACTTGCGATGAGGAATAGATTCCAAATTTCTTCTCAAAATTCTAACTTATTAGCATTCGCATGGGTAACGGATTTCCCACTTTTTGATTGGGATACAGACTCTAAGAAATTAACCTATATGCATCATCCATTTACATCTCCTCGGGACCCTGACATTCTTTCTGAGGAAAACAAAGAGAATTTATTAAAAGCAAGCTCACGAGCTTATGATTTGGTCTTAAATGGTCAAGAGCTAGGAAGTGGAAGTATACGTATTCATGATCCACAGATTCAGAAACAAGTATTTTCCAAATTAGGTATTGCAGAAGATTATGTTCAGGAAAATTTCGGATTTCTTCTTAAGGCTTTAGAATACGGAGCCCCACCTCATGGAGGCATCGCTTTAGGTATGGACCGCTTTGTTAGTGTTTTGATGGGTTTATCATCGATTAGAGATACCATAGCTTTTCCTAAGAATAAAAATTCTGCCTGTCCACTAACTTCAGCACCCAGCAATGTTGAGTTTGAACAACTACGTGAATGCAATATATCCATAAGAGATAAAAGCTAGTTAATGATTAAACGCATACGGGAGTTGAAGGACGGATTCGCTTTTGTTATATCTGACTTACAGGGAAATCGAAGCGACTTTGAACGTGTCTTAAACCTTTATTATTATCATAGAAAAATTGGCGAATGTAAGTATCTAATAATCTGTGGGGATTTGATTCACGGTTATTTCGGATATCAGGATGAGTCATTTTATATTCTGAATAAACTTGTACAATTGTCAAAGGAAGATACCAATATTATTTATTTGATGGGTAATCACGAACTATCCCATTTAATGCATTGGAATCTAAAAAAAGGTGCTCAGCATTTCACAGAAAATTTTGAAGAAGACCTAAAAGTGAATAGGTCTTTTTATTGGAGATTTTTAAATAATTTACCTTTTGCAGTCTTTACACAAGGTGGTTTAGTAATTAATCATAGTGGTGCAAGTAAAGCACTAGCTGGAAAAGCCAATGAAAAATGGGATCTTTTCTTCAAAATAAATTCTAGATCTCAGTGGTACAAAGAACTTGATTTCGAAGCTTCTTTTGGTATCCAAGAATTCCAGAAAAATTATTGGGATCCAAAATTTGGTTTACATACACTCGATACCGCGGAAGGAAAGATTCTTTGGGAAATATTTATGAATAAAAATGAATTACAATATGGTCAAGAGTACGAAACAATAGTTGAAGGATTTCTTACAACAATGGCCGAAATTGCTCCTGCTAATATATTGATATCAGGCCACTTACAGGCGCTGGATGGATTTAAAATTGTAAATCATAAGCATTTTCGTATTTGCACCTCTTACGGCGCTAGCAATGAAAAATTAAAAAAATATCTATTATTGCCAACGGATCAGAGATTTCGAAGTGCTCATGAATTATTACCATTCACAAGGAATTTGTGGAATTAAATTAATTTACTTTATGTAAATAACAGACAGAAGAAAATTAAGAATTTTGCTGACTGATATTTTCACCTCGTATAGTTGAGAAGGTGCCCTTATCTCGAAAATCAACCAACCAGATACAAACTGTCGTACCTGCCGTTAAAATTACAGCATATATGGCGATGGCTACAGCTAGTTTTACAACATCGCTTTTAACTAATACTTCATCACCTAATTCATCTTTAGAAAGGATTTGATCTTCCATATTTGTGGAGTTTAAAATTTAAGATTAGAACTGTCAATTTTATTTATTAAGTTATGTTACAGACGATTTATATTTTTGAAAATATACTGCTTCGAGTCCACACAATAAACAAAAACACACAAATTTAATCATTTTTTGTCTTAATAAAACTAGATTATACGTAAATGGTTAAGTATATTGTGTTTTTTGTTTGCAAGGAGCATAGTGTGGTTTTTCATGCTAAAAGGGTTTTTTTTCGAAGAATATTTTTACTTTGTCTCAGTGCCATGGCATTAGTCTTTTCACCTGTATATGGTAGAGAAATTACTCAAGATTTTCAGAAATATGAAAGTTATAAACAAAACTTAAGAGAGATTAACCAAAAATTCTACACAAGTAGAGCGTATGAGGGAGATCCAGGAGCCCAATATAATCTTGGATTATTATTGTTAACAAATTCGTTAGAACTAAAAAAGAAAGCTTTAGAGTGGATTTCTAAAGCAGCTTCTCAGCATTATGCACCCGCATTACACACTAAAGGGATGATGGCTACACAGAGTAAATGGCCTGGATTAGATATAAATCAGGGACGTAAGTACCTTGCTGAAGCAGCACAATCAGGATATCGACCGTCTCATCTTGCTTTAGCAAATAGCTTAGTTTTTCAGTCACCAGTTATGAAAAACTTAGCCATCGAATGGCTACGAAAAGGGGCTCGGCTCAAAGATAACAAATGCATGGCTATGTTAGGCAGAGCTTATGATTTACGGGGTTTTATGAATGAGCGTCCTGCTAATGCTTATTTTTGGTATACACTGGCTTGGTTCAACCGTAATAAATCTATAAAAACATCACTAATTCGCTTAGCTTCACAACTATCAAAGGAAGAGCGGGATAACGTAGGTTTTTTACTCGAGTCTCATTTTGAATTACCTTTGGAAGTCATTGAGTACGAGTATGGACAAATATTTCCACCCCTAGTTAAATCTTAAATTATTATATTTGTTTGTATTTAGTTACTTTTTGGATCAGAAAATGATTTGCCTTGGATCACAAGGGGACTCCGTTATTTTGTGTGATAAAATGCATATCTATGAGAGTATCTATACCACGCGAAACCCTAGACAAAATCAAAAAAGATTATGGAGTATCGGAAGAGCGAGCCACACGTCTCTATCTAAGTGCCTTCGATGATGCAGAGGCCTATTTTTGGCAGGTTATTGAAGACAAGATGGATGAAGAGGGTCTCGGAAAAACCAGAGGTCCATCGATACAAATTTTCACTCCTCGCGAGATAAAAGCTTTTTTGGATAAATATGTAATTGGCCAAGAGGAATACAAGAAGAGAGTAGCAATCGCTGCTGCATTTCATTTTGCGATGGTAAAAGCCTTATTTAAGAACAAAGATCATGGTTTGCGAAGATTTAGGAAGAAAAATACTTTGATAGCTGGACCCAGTGGTAGTGGTAAAACGTATTGTATTGAGGTTCTTGGGGATTTGTTAGAAATACCTACTTTGATTGTAGATGCAACAGACTACACTGAAGCAGGATATGTTGGCAAAAGCGCAGATGATATGGTTCGAGAACTTATTGATATGGCACCTGGTTCCAACAAACAGGAGCAGGCAGAATTCATTAGTAAGCACGGGGCGATAATTTTTGTGGACGAATTGGACAAGAAGGCCAAAGAAGGCATGATGTCTCACGATATATCACGCGAGGGTTTTCAGCGGGCTATTCTTAAAATGATTGAAAGGAAATTTGTTTCAATCGAAAATCCGATGTCACCATCTGCTCAAATCCAAGATTTAATGGATCGACAGAGAGGTAAAGGAAAGAAAAATGACAATATGATTTCGACCGAAAATATATTGTTTATTTTGGGGGGATCTTTTCAACGACCGCAGGATAATCTTGAGCAGCTCATTCGAAAACGTCTGTCAAGGAAAGCAGGATCGATAGACGAGCATGGTAATTTGGTGATCGCTGGCTTTCGCGATGAGAGCAAAGATGCCAAGGATGAGGATAAATATAAAAATCTATATCAATATGCACAGGAGGAAGACTTTATTCAATTTGGATTAATCCCCGAATTAGTGGGTAGAACTCCGATAAGGTCGCACGTCAATCCCTTGTCTAAAAATGACTTGATTAGAATAATGAATGATACCGAAGACAGTTTGTTAAAACAGTATCAGCTAGAGTTTGACGCTTTTGGAGTTGATCTTCAATTTACCGATGATGCGATAGAATACGTGGCTGAAAGAGCTGAGAAGAACAAAACTGGAGCGCGGGCATTAATAGGTGTGTGGGAAGATATATTAACCAATTTTCAGTATGATTTACCGGGATCTGGACACAAACATTTATTAATTAACTCTGACGTATGCAAAGCACCCCGAGATCACTTATTGAAAATTTTGTCTAGAAGTCCGTTTGAAGACTTTGCGGAGCAATTTTTGGGTGAGTTTGGTATTGAACTTGATTTTTCTGAAACTGCAGAAGAGTACGTTCTCAAGTACGCTAAAGATGGGCATATTCAAGTTTCTGAAGCGCTAAAAATTTTATTAACAGGAGCTTCGGCATTAAATTACATGGGTTATTCAGGTGTTTTTAACATAAGCAAAGAGATTCTAGAGGACCCACGATATTTTGATGGTTTGTATATGGATTGGCATAAGAAACAAATAGAAAATCAACAAGAGACGCCTGTTAGCAGCCACGATCCAGATAGGTTTTCGTGAATCGGACTACTATTTTGTATCAAAAATACGCTTGACGGTTTTACCAGATATTAAAGACAGATGTTTTCGTATGAGGTAAGTTTCCGTTGGGGGCAACTTGGTCGGAATTAATAAATCTCCAACCAACTATTCCCGTAAAGTTATTGGTGAATGCAATATCGCGTCTCACGCCCAATTTATACCACGCTTGGGGTGTTAAGCTAATACCAGCTCTCAATGAATTTTCAATTGGAATGCCAATTGAATTTGTTTCCTCAACTTCAGCTAGTGGTTTGCGTTCTTTAGTCCAATATTTATCTCGAGTATTCCAAGGGCCAATATCTTTAACTTGTAAGCGGATAACACGACCCGTAGGTGGATAGTAAACCATAATTCGACGATTAAGTGCTGCTCTATGAGGTAAAGCTGCTGCGAGTGTGGTTCGACCTATTCTGCCTTTA
>JAYZAC010000058.1:0-5899 GCA_036339875.1 bacterium
ATTCCCCCTGATCAGTTTTGACACCAGGAATATAAACAAAAAAACAATAATCATCATTGGTGACTAATTCAACATTACCATTAGAGTCTCGAACCTCAAGCTCATCATCGTTGTATTTAACATGTTTAATGGATGTATCGCAGTTGAAACGATCTCTGTAGATAAGTCCGGCAACACTTCTTAATGACACATAATGCTTAATATCGTCGCCAGTTTGAGCACCACCCTTAAAATTTTTATACTGCAAATTTACTCTTGGGATTGCACCCGACATACCCGTATTTTTCTGACGTTTTGGTCCACGAACCTGATAAGTTTGATAACCAGACAATGCACGCTCGGGAGTATTGCTGACTAAATGCTCGATGTATTCCTCGACAGGAATATCAGTTCGCTCTCCTGAGTAGTTTGCCTCTGGTTCTTCATAATCAGACCAATCTTCCAAAGCATAAACATCCATATAAGCTCTGGTCCGCATCACGCGATTTCGGGGAACCATAAAATAGTCGAGGGGCTTAAAACCATTATAATCCATCATGCGGGCTTGTTTGCTATCGCCATCACGCCATCTCTCGAGGTTCCATATAGTTTTGGAATTAACAAGGGAAGTAGACAAAAATAATAAAATCAAGGGCCAGCACAAAGGTTTAGTCCAAGCACTTAACCATCTCATTTAAAACTTCCATAAAAGTAACTAATTACGATTGGCATCTGAACTCTCATTACTTAATTTTAGTCCTCGTAACTTCTCGATATTAATTGGAACCCTCAAAACTCGTCGATTATCTTCCATATCCGTTGCGGAAACCTCCATATGAAATTGGCCTTCGCTTGGAAAATCAAAGAATTCAGTCACACTGTAAATATGCTTACCCCAACGAATCCTTTGCTCAATAGGATTAATATCAAGATTATTTATTTTAAAGAGGTCCTCAAATCCAGGCTTTTCCATATTACGATCGGTGTAAAAAATATCTTCTCTTTGCCTTTCATCATCTGCTGCTACTGAGGTGGCGGAAGTAATACGAAAAACTACTCGTTTAAGTGGATAAAACGGTTCCGCTGGCGAGTCTGACTTATCCCAATCGTTATATTGTTCACTCATCGCAGAACCTTGCTGAAAATCAGAATCTCTTAGCCAGTAAGGCGTATTATCTTCAACAAAAACGTCAAATCGAAAACGGGTACGACTCGCCCCGTGAGGTTCATTATTTGCTTGACCAGGAAATTGCAATAAAAGATATGATTTTCCTTGCTTATCATTATATTTACCATCGCTAGCTGAGTCTTCCCAAAGCTCCTCATTATTGATCCAATCACCATAACAGCGTCCATCCGAAAGACATTCACCATTTTGACTCAGGGTAGCCAATGAATCATCGGGAAGTCTCGAATATAGATTATTATGACTATAGGGTATATCCCAATTCGCATTTGAGCCTGCCATTACGTTGTTAGGTAAACCGACAGTACTACTCAACTCTCCATCAGTCCGCCTAATACGAACCCAGATATTAGGACGAATCTTATCCCAAGTTATATGATAGCCAGCGCCTAAATAATCCACCTCTTTCCACATTTCAGTTACAAAAGTATGAATGGTGGTTTTCTTTTTGGCAGCAACAGTCTGACATAGCAGTAGTACTATAAAAAATCTTAAAATAATAATGCGAGATTGATATAAATTGTATACAGGCATCTAATCTATGATTATACCTCACTTGATCTTTATTAACCGATGTAAGAAGGCTTCCTTATTTCTAACTGCGTCATTTATTCTGATTTGTCAGGTCTACGGCAGGTGCTGGACATTATCTAAAAATAAACTATTGTGCATTTCTTATTTTCCCAATAAATTGATTCAGCAAATCGAAATATTTGATGAATCAACCAGAGCACCGCTGCAAGCCATCTATTTTTATGAAAACTTCCAACCTATGGTATACAAAGATTGGAGATCAAAGTTCTACATGCACTGGAGTGATTCCGGCGATCTATTAGAGAAGCAAGTAAAAGATGAGTATCGGATGTATCTTAACGGAGAAGAGGAGCAAGTATGCTCCAAGGAAGACTGCTATTCTAAAAGTCTAGATATTATTAAAATAGATCACTCGCGACTTCAAGAAGGTGATTTGCTATTTAGTGCGGACTTAAATCCCTACTCGAGTTCTAATAGTACCCTTTTTACACATCTGTCTTTAGTGCTTGGAAAAGAGTCCAATAAAACTATTTTACTCAGCTCAAATATAGACTCACCGCCTGCAGTACATCCAATTGAGTCTGTTCTAGTAAACCCTATACGATACGCAGTGATTAGGAATCCACAACTGAAAAATCACCTCTTCAGAGAACTTAAAACGGCTAAAGGTAAAAATTTAATCCAGCGATCCCATCCATTTTGTACCTTATTCTTTGCAGAATTACTGATCGATTTAATTCCAGAAATAAAGTCATGGCGCTTTGCTCAAAAAATGTTTCCTGAGTATTTTTTTTGGAAACTATCTGAGAAATTTGGAATAGATCATTCAATACCCAAAATACATTTGGATTTCTCACAACGAAAACAAATATTAAAGCAACATGAACTTGAGTGGAGTTGGATCGTTTCAAAACCTAAATTAAGTTTTTATCGGATGTTTAAGTCTGGTTTTGCTTTTCTTCCCTTGGAATACAGACGATCGACTTTAGAATCTTTACTGATGCAGACTGATTCTGGCTTATTTGATAGTCTAGAATTATCGCCCAAAGAACAAAATCTATCTTATGATGAGTTTCTAAAGTTTCACAAACTGAAAAATTTGAAACCAAAAACACTTAATTCAAAATCAATTTCAGGTTGTTTCCCAAAAGAAAATACCGAAAAAATCTGTTTACTAAAATCTGAGACGGGAGCAACGGAGGGTATCGAGATTTTTAATGAAAATAATCATGCACCATCTCTAGCTTTCTATTTTAATCCTGCAGGTGAATTACATACTTTTATATCGCATGAACTAGAAACTTTCTTAGCATTCGATCAGAATCAAAATCTTGAAGAGGTTAAGAAAGAGCAAAATTACTGGCATCGTAATGGCACAAAATGTATTTCTAATCTATGTAAAACCTCTCAAAAACCAAAAAAAATTCCCACTGATAAAATGAAGTTTGGGGATGTTGTGTTCACGGGGAGTATTTTCGATTATTCAGGTCGACAAAAACTAGCCTTAACCCACGTATCATTTTACTTGGGAAAATCATTACAAATAGACTCTTGGAATAAAATAGTCACAATTTCCAAACCCATATCAACAACAGAAAACTATTTTCTTAGTAATAATATTGCGAAACCGATAGAAATAATCTCCAAAAATGAGCTAGAAAATAACCTAATTCGATATGTAATTTTAAGAAATCCTCACTTTAGTAAGGAATTGAAAAACTTCTTACAAAATAATAAGAGTTCCTCAATTCCTCAATTTTGTGCCAATCTGTATGCAGAAATTTTAGATCAAGTATGGCCTCAAACAACTAAAGATTGGGATCAAATAGATCGTAATCACACCGAAACAATTTTTTTAAATACTTGGAATAAATTCAAAGTTGTTGATTATCGTTTGGATGAATTCAAATCCGTAAAAGACTTCATATATAGCCGCGAAAAGTATCTAAAAGATCTTAAATCCAATATTAAGCATATTTTATCTGATCGAAAAAAAATTCGGATGAGATTATTCGAAAAGCGCTTCGAACTATTACCGATTATCTTCGATAAATCATTTCAAATTGATTTAGATAATATTCTTTCAGCCAATTCACCATTGTATTTGTGAACCAGCGATAATCAAAAACCTTAAACATTGCCGATTATCTATCAAATCCTTAAAATAGAAGTATGAGAACCTTTATTTGTCTAATTTTGCTTACCTTAACCATTTGTAGCGCTGACGAAAATGAGGATTTACAAGATTTTCTTGATTTAGAACTGGATGAAAAAGGTGGGTCACTTTTCCAAACGGCTCCCGATGCCTCTGGAGGACAGCTATTTTTGTTGAAGCAGATTTTTCCTTCTGCCACTAGCACTAAGGTTGATGGAGATAAACAAAGTCCTGCATTAGTCTCTACCAAAGATGGCATAAACGAAGATGGTAAATATAGTTTGTTCGTAACAGTTGGCCAAGTTATCGCTGGTTCTTCAGAGGATACAGCACATTTTCGTATGAAAGCCGGCTTTTTCAATTCGGCCCGAAAATCGGTATATCGCGTCCGCGGAATTCGTACCATTCGAACACCTATATCAGCTCCTCGTGGCTTCTAAAAGCGAAGATTTATCTAACCAGATACACAATCCAATCTCCTGCACCCTTTTTGCAAGAATATGTAACACCTTGTCTGCAAATTCATAATTAAAAGGTTTAGAATAGTATGCGGATTAAAAATCTAGGGAGCCCAGATGCAAGAAAATAGACTCAAGCATAGGTTAAAACAGGATGTCGCTTTGAATGCAGAAGGACTAAAAGTTGTTCAAGCGCTAATGCGAGAAAAGTATATCTCCTTTACAGAAGCACTTCTTTTTTCTGAAAAAGTCCAAGATGATTATATATACCCTGTTCTAGCAGAGATGTCTGGCATCACATTTATACGAAAAGAGGCAGTCGATCTACCTGAAAATATGCGAAATATTCTGCCCGAGAAAACCCTTCGTACTAACAAGATCGTACCTATTCAAAAATTGTCCGATAAAGTTTTAGAAATAGCTTGTACGGATCCCCTTGACCTTTATGGACATCGAAAAATATATGATCAAGAAGGTGTTAAATTCATTGCAAAATATGCTGAACGATTCCGTATTGAGTCGCTTCATAATATTACATTTGGAGACAGCGCTGATCTTCGTGAAGTCTTGGATAGCTTTGATGAAGAAACCATGGTGGAGGAGCAAGAAGCAAAAGTTGATGTCATGGATGCCATCGCTGGAGCTATGTCAGATGAAAAAGATGCTCCTACTGTCAAATATGTTCAAACTCTATTTAAGCAAGCGATTAGAATGAAAGCCTCTGACATGCATATTGAACCTCGTCAGAAAAAGTTTTTGATACGATTCAGAATTGATGGCCAGTTAAGAGATATACCTTCTCCTCCTAAGCACCTGCAGGACAATATCATAACAATTATTAAGGTAATGGCAGATCTCGATATATCTGAAAAACGGGCCCCTCAAGATGGTCGAATACGACTACCTTTTGAAGGTCGAGATATTGACTTTCGTGTGAATTCTCTTCCAAGTATTCATGGTGAAAAAATTGTAATTAGAGTCTTGGATACCTCAAGTATCGTTTTAGAATTCGCTTCACTCGGATTTCCAAAAGATGACGAGCAAAAGATTCGTGATGTTATTTTTGCTCCACACGGAATCATTCTTGCCGCTGGTCCAACAGGCTCAGGTAAGACTACTACCCTCTATACTGTACTGAAAGAAGTAGCAACGGATGAGAAAAACGTAACGACCTTAGAAGACCCAGTTGAGTATAGACTTGATAAATTGACCCAGTGTCAAATCGAGATCAAAGCCGGAATGACATTTGCTAACGGTCTGAGAGCGATTCTGCGTCAGGACCCAGATGTAGTGATGGTTGGAGAAATTCGTGATCTTGAGACTGCGGAATTAGCAATTCAGGCCTCATTAACGGGCCATATGGTGTTATCAACAATTCACACGAATTCGGCCGTAGGGACCATCACGCGATTAGCTAACATGGGATGTGATAGCTTTTTGGTCGCAGCAACTCTTGCCTGCGTTATTGCCCAACGCTTAATCCGAAGATTATGCTCTTGTAAAGAAGAGTATATGGCCGAACCTGAAGAACTGGCACAAATGGGGGTCAAATCATCGAAACCCGTCAAGTTATATAAAGCTGTAGGT
>JAYZAC010000059.1:0-24709 GCA_036339875.1 bacterium
TCTGGAAACAAAACAAGCAGAAAGCCAACACTGGAAATAAATAGAAGTGCTACTTTCACCACATCCATTCCCCAAAGAAAAGCATCTTCTTTATCTTTACGTCCCAAAGCTTGGCCCACAAGCGAAGCCGCCCCCAAACCAAGACCCATCCCAGGCAGAATGCAAACAAGCATTATATTGATTAGTACGTGAGCGGCTGCGGTCTCCGGTGTACCGATTAAACCTATAATATAAAATAACGCCGTAAGGCCTGCTGAGAAAAAAACCTGCTGAGTAGACGCCGGAAATGAAACCTTAAGCAGATTTAATAGATTTTTTATTTTTGGTAAGTCTTTCAAAAACCCGTTAGATCGTGCAAGACGAAAAGCCATGACAAAATACAGAAGTGTACCAAATACCATGGAAAGGGAAGTACCGATAGCAGCCCCTTTCACACCTAATTCTGGAAATCCAAAGTTACCGAAAATGAGACCATAATTTAGAAAAATATTTAGAAGGTGCATGCTCACAAGCGTACCCATGTAGATATGACTTAGATTCACCGCATTCCAATAACCTCGAAAAGCATAGTTCATTGCCACAAAGACGATTGCCAAAACTCTCCATAATAGATATTCCTGACCTAGATCAACCACCTCTTTATCAGGATTAATTAATGGAAAAAAGATAGGAATCAACTGAGTTAACAGAGCTGTTAATAAGATACCTACTATAAAAACAATTAATAGCCCAGCATTGAGCGGGTTCGCTACTTCAGACCTTCGACCTTCTCCCAACCTTCTAGCTGAAATAGCCTGCACTCCCGAAGAAATACCCAGCAAAGATGCCTGACAAAAAAAGTTTACTAAGCCACCAATACCTACAGCAGCTAACGCTGCCGTTCCTAATTGACCTACCATTGCCGTATCAACTAAATTGAAAATATTTTGACTAACCATACCGCCCATGATTGGTAGCGATAGAGTCATGATTAATCTTAAACGTGAACGGGAAGGCAATATGGTCATGGGCTCAAAATAATTGAATAAGTGATTAGTTTCCAGACTGTGTTAGCTTCTCGAACTGTGTAAAAACCTCGAGCATATTCCAGTAAGCTAAATCTGTGTAAGCAAACAATAATGGAGGCATACTTACCCCCAAATATTCAGGTTTGATTGGGTAAAATTCTGATTTTTCTAAATAGCTTATACCCTTCTTGATTGCTATGTGATCGCTAGGTAAGCAATCAATCAAGCTTCGAATTACCCAAGCAGTTTGTTGTATAGATGACTCGCCTTTACCGGCTAGGTTTACATCAAAATAGCTCTCGGGATTTTCACCAAAACCACCATCATCATTTTGACAGCTCAATAAAAAATTCAAAGAATTTTGAATCAAATTATCATTATTTTCTACACCGATGCTTTTCAAACCTAACAAAACTCTTGATGTCCCATATAGATAATTAACCCCCCAACGGGCCCAAAAACCTCCAAAACTTAATTGCTCTAAACGGAGATATCTCAATGCTTTTGATACAACTTTACTCTTCAAAGTATAGCCAGTTGAGCCAAGAGCCATTAATACATGCCCAGTAACATCTGCTGAACCAAAATCATTTACGATAGCATGCTTGAAAAAACCTTTATTTGCTATACCATAATGCCCATGATTCTTAGCAAACTGGTTTCTACTCCAAGCTGCCCAAGAACCATCGCTATTCTGCATTTGCAATAACCAATTTAATGCTTTTTTTGAAGTCGCTTCATAAGAATTAGAAGACATGATTACTTTATGACGATTAAGGGCTAAGATTGCTAGGGCGGTATCATCACAGTCCGGATAATTAGGATTATTTTCCTGATAACTCCATCCTCCGCATGGCGTCTGCTGACTCAATAAATATTCAATCAACGGTTTTGCTAGATCAATATCCTCTTCAGGGCTTAATGCCAACAACCCATGCGAAGTTTCCCAAATAGGTCCAACAAAGGGATCTTGTACTAAGAATCCATTTTCTTGATGCTGAAGACTTTTAAGAAAATCTAATCCTGTCCTGATTTCCGAGCTATCATTTTGAAAACCAAGTTCCTTTAATCCCATTAGACCATATATAGTCATTTGAGAGACACCGAAGAAACTTCCATCGCTATTCTGCTGAGCAGGTATACTATCAGACAAGTATAAACATGCTTGTTCTTCAAATTGAGGTACAAATCTTCGAGCACTATTTAACATAATCAATTCCAACTTGGATCTCATACTAAAAGTACTAGGTCGGGTTAATTTTTGATTACGCATCACAAGGGACATTACCTCCAGGGCTAAAAACATCCAAGGTGATAAATTTTTTTTCAATACATTGAGTGTAAATTTCGTTCCCAACAATTCTCGAGTTACAGGCGGAAAGGTGTCCCAACTCACTAGTCCACGCGCACAAGCCCAGAATCGAGTCAAATTTCGAGTCCCAGCAAGACTTGTATTTCCATCTTTGAACAAACATGATTTAAGTTCAATAATCTCGAGTTTTTCCTCTATCTCTGGCTTGATCAATGAATCACTATTTTTTAAAAAATCTCGCCATTCAAGAAGCGCCAAGTAAACATGGGCAGTTGCATCAAAACGACCTCGCTCAATTCCATCAGTCACCAAGTAATTTCCGTCACCTCTATCGAGCGTTATTAAACCTAGAAGCATTGATTCAATAGTCTCGCTAAGAGAACAATCCAGATATCTATACAAGAGTAGCGTTTCGGCTGTATCAACTACCGAACCTAAATTGCGAGAAGCTAGCTTCCCTTTGATATTAATACGCTCACGTAATTTTTGTTTTAGTAACGCGCGCTTGGATTTCAAATTAGATTCCAAGCTTAGCTTTCAGTTTCGCCCAACCATCTTTCAAAGGTAAGATACGATTAAAAATAGGATTCTGTTCAGAATGTTGTTCAGTTGTATAAAAATAACCAACGCGCTCAAACTGCACTCGCTCTCCTGAAGGCAAACTTGCCAGCAATGGCTCAATTTTGGCATTAACCACTTTCAAGGAGTCCGGATTTATAGCCTGCGTAAAATCATCTGACTCCTCAGGGTTCTCTGCTGCAAATAAATGGTCATAGAGCCTTAGCTCAGCATCTAAGCAATGTTGTGCTGAAACCCAGTGAATTGTCCCTTTTACTTTGCGACCATCCGGGGCCAAGCCGCCAACACTTTCAGGATCATAGGTACAATTGATCTGCACCACATTGCCTGATTCGTCTTCAATTACGTCGGTACACGTTAATAAGTAAGCATACTTAAACCTTACTTCTCGACCAGGAGCTAACCGAAAATATTTTTTAGGAGGATTCAGCATGAAGTCTTCTCGATCAATGTATAACTCTCTAGAAAAAGGCATATCCCTTTTACCCAATGATTCATCTTCCTGATTTATTTTTGATCGAATCATTTCCTCATGATTCTCGGGGTAATTAGTAACGACAACTTTAATAGGATCAAGAACGGCCATATAACGATGAGCCTCACGATTTAATTCTTCCCTTACACAACTATGAAACATAGCCACATCAACTGTAGAATCAGCTTTTGCCATTCCAATACGACGACAAAAGTCTCGGATGGATGAAGGACTAAAACCACGTTTACGCATTCCCGCTAAAGTGGGCATACGAGGATCATCCCAGCCATTCACATGGCCCTCCTCTACAAGTCTCAAGAACTTCCTTTTTGACATTACGGTATAGGTCATATTTAATCTAGCAAATTCAATTTGTCTAGGCCTATGTGGAACATCAATATTATCTATAAACCAATCGTATAGAGGTCTATGATTTTCGAACTCAAGACTACACAAAGAATGCGTTATACCTTCAATCGCGTCAGACAGACCATGCGCAAAGTCATACATTGGATAAATGCACCATTCATCGCCACTTCGATGGTGGTGTACTTTACGAACTCTATAAATAGCTGGGTCACGCATATTCATATTTGCAGAGCCCATATCTATTTTAGCTCGCAAGGTCGATTGGCCATCTTCCATCTCGCCATTCTTCATCTTCTCAAATAAAGCTAAGTTCTCCTTAACACTCCTGGTTCGATACGGACTGTTTTTACCTGGTTCAGTAAGAGTTCCGCGATATTCCCGTACCTCCTCTGCAGTTAGGTCACACACATACGCTAGGCCTTTTTCGATAAGATTGATCGCATATTGATATAGTTTGGGAAAGTAGTCAGAAGTAAAATATAAACGGTCATGCCAATCATAGCCTAACCATTGAATATCCCTCTTAATAGCTTCAACGTATTTACTATCTTCTTTGACAGGATTTGTGTCATCGAGCCTCAAATTACACAAGCCATCGTACTGCTTGGAAATCTCGAAATTCAGACAAATAGCTTTGGTATGGCCAATATGTAAATAACCATTTGGCTCTGGGGGAAAGCGAGTCATAACGCGGCCATCATTCTTACCTGCAGCAAGATCTTTCTCAACTTCATGCTGAATAAAATGTTTCGGCTCTGCTTTTTCGCTATCCATGTTGCCCCTCTCAAAATCCACGATCAGAAATTATATCAAAGTATATTCAAAGAAGGTGTATGCAATTCAAAACTTTACTAAAGTTTTTACAAAGAAACATTAGGGCTCAAAACTTGGAATGTTATGATGATTAAGGATGTCAAACAACTCTGTTAAATGATTTTACACCTAAGTATAAGAATTAGCAGAGGTGTAAATTTCAAGCTCCATGTTACCCTATACTTATAGCTGAGCTAATGGTGAATAAATAATTGCAATGAAACCTAAAAAGATTTCTATCGATCCTGAAACACGTGCCACATTACTACATTTCTGTGAAAGACTTGATTTTCAAAAAATTGTAGATTGGGTAAACGCTTATGCAGAGCGGAGTGAATCCATAACCAAATTGGATGACGAAGAATTCACTGTCTTGGCCGGTTATCTGGTTCAAAATACAAGCTATCAATTGGCATTAGAAGTTGAAAATATTCTCCCCAATATAGAAGATGCACAACTCAAAGCTTTTCTCGCTAGATTAAGAGATGAATTAAGACATTGGTCTTTACGAGAATTAAGAGATGCTCAGGCCTATGGTCTAGTGGGAATGTGGGGCCACAAAAGGCGGCAGCTTTATGCTTATTTGGGCATAGAAGTCAAAAAATCGTCTTCACCTGCAAATTTTGCTGCGAAAGTTAAAGAAGCTAAACCGCCTGAAAATATAGATGAACCTGAAAATAAACCTGTTAATTAGTCTCAAAAATTTCTTAATTTTTAGGCTTGTCGATCTGCAGTGTGCGGTACCGAAAGACTTTGCTATTTGAAGATTTCTGCTTTGACGCATTCAGAACATATCTCTTTATTATCTTATAGCAATCTATATCAAAAGGATCCTCTACTGAGTAAGAATTTTTTATCTTAATTGCATCTAATCTACTCTTAGCAGAACCTATATATCTCCACTGGTCAACCACATGATATTGTAAGTCTCCCGTCACTAAATTTTTCTCTTTAAGAGCGACTCGACCATGAAAAGGCCATGTGGCAAATCTAATATTCTCTAGTGCTAACTGTAATCGAGCATTGTATGCACCACTTGGTTCATTATCGCAGCATGCACCCTCACACTTTTTAATTTGAAAACCAAAACAAGGCCCATTTCCAGATTCGAGACCGCATAATTTTTTACAGAGCTTAAATCTCGTGACTATTGATTTCAGTAGCCCCAGTGCTTCTCCCTTAGAGCTAAAAAGGGTAATAAATATTAGATCATTATTAGCTCCTGTTAGCAGCGCATCAACCGCTTTTTTTCCAGTGATAATTCGGCAGTGTAAATAGCCGCTATTATCCTCTTGCAAACACAGAGCTATGCGCTTAGTGGTTTCTCTGAGGCGAAGATTATACGCAGGTTTTAAGCGTTTAATTAAGTCTGACTCAAGTAGTAGAGCACCTAACTCACCCGCAGTAAGCTGAAAATCAATACGTCTAATTTCGTTACACATTTTAGTTTCCCGGCGATTTTTTCCGTCTTCTTGAAAATGAGAAATTATTCTTTGGCGTAAGTGAAT
The DNA here is from genome assembly GCA_036339875.1 of bacterium. Lineage (GTDB taxonomy): Bacteria > Muiribacteriota > UBA6191 > UBA6191 > UBA6191 > JAYZAC01. The sequence goes on from JAYZAC010000059.1 coordinate 6,064, forward strand.
ACTCTTACCAACGTACAATAGTCTATCTGCCAAACCATAGAATAAATACACACCACATTTGTCTGGTATAAGGTCTAAAGCAACAGCGGGTAAATTCGGAGGTAAATAGCTCAATTTAAGTAAAGGATTTAAGCCTTTCTCTAACTCATCGGAATCGAAATTTTCAATTATTTCAAGCAACTCTTCATAGCTTGCCAAGGGATCTTGAATATCAATCTCATATTTTCGATTAATGCGTTTGAATAAACGAGTCAGACAAAAAGAATGAAACTTGCATTGATAACCTGACTTAGCCAAACGTAATTTTATATTTACCGCTAGAGACTTGGCATCGAAAGCCATAATAAATCTAGACTCCAAGATACAAGCAAGAAACTCTGGTTTCCATTCATGTTGATTGAATTTAGATTTTCCAAAATTATAGGGAAAACTTTCTATCAACATCTGTCCTGAATTTTCAGTAGATGGGCAAACAACTACCAGTTCTCTAATCTCGCTATCTCGATACTGGCTTGATGAGTTAAAAAATAATAATACCGGTCGCTTACTTAAAAGCTTATTTTCGTACAAAGCCTACTCCTGATTTATCTTAACTTTAACACTTTAAATAATAGTTCATTTCGAAATTCAAAAATGAAACATTTCTTCAAAATGAAAAGTATAATGGACTCAAATAGGCTTAAAATCTGCATTTTAAGATGGCATAGAGCTTGTAGTTATCTCCGTAGTTTTTGAAAGAAAATGCTAAATGATCGCAAAGTAAAAAACAAAAAGAAGGAGATTATCATGACGAACGGATTAATATTTAGAATGAATAGACACCCACTTCAAAATAGCTTGTTCAAACATTTTTTTGATGATGTTTTTGCTGATTTGGAGCCCTTTGAAAATAAATCCTACTTTCAGCCCAAAGCTGATATTAGAGAACTAAAAGACGTATTTGAAATCACACTTGAAGTCGCAGGTCTTAAATTAGAAGATATTGAAGTTACCCTAAATGACAATATTTTAGAGATTAAGGGTCAGAAAAATCAGCAAAAGCTAGATGATGAAGATTCAAAAATTCATCGAACAGAAAGAGCGTATGGTTCATTTGAACGTAAATTTAAGGTCCCCGAAATGATCCACGGGCAAGATATTGAGGCCACCATGAAGGATGGTGTACTTAGTGTAGTCTTACCCAAAAAACAGGAACATAAAATGGAATCAAAACGTCGCATTGAAATAAAAACATCTTAATTAGATGACAAATATTTTTTTAGACCGAATCTCCTTCGGGAGTTCGGTCTTTTCTTGTATTATATCGTTATGAAAGTCTTACTTTATTCGATGAACTCGCGGGCAATACAAAGTAACATAGCAATATACTACCTAGCCGAATATGCCTCTGCGAAAAATCCGGGTATAGACTTCGTATGCTTGGAATCCTCCACAAACCAACCCGCCACTCAACAGTTAGCAGAAATATTGGCACATGAACCAAATCTTTTAGCTATAAGTTGCTATATATGGAATATCGAAGCAACTAGTCGTTTATGCTCAGACTTAAAAAAAGTCGCACCGGATATAAAAATTTTACTCGGTGGTCATGAGGTTAGTCATGACCCAAAAACTTACATCGAAAATGGTATTTGTGATTTTGTAATCACTGGCGAAGGTGAAATACCTTTTGCCAAATTTCTTAGATACCTACAAGGTTACTCTAAAATTGAAGATGTAGATTCATTAGTTTACAAAACCAGTGATAAACTTAAAACTAATCCTAAAGCTACAGATCTCCAACCATTAGATTCGATTCCATCGCCCTATAAAGGCAATTTACTCAAACGCCCTTTTATTTATTATGAAGTTAGTCGTGGATGCGTATACAAATGTCACTTTTGTTTGTCTGCCCTAGATAGAGGAACTCGATTTTTCAGCATGGAAAGATTTCATAAAGATATGGAAATCATTCTATCTAGTTCTCGAGTCAAACAAGTTAAATTCGTAGACCGCACCTTCAATCTCAACTTGAAGCGAACCAATCAAATTTTTAAATATTTGAAAGATAATGGTTCAGGACGTAACTTCCATTTTGAAATCCAAGCAGAACTTTTCAAACCGTCAACACTGAAATTACTTGAGACTATTCCTGAGGGGCAATTTCAATTTGAAATTGGGATTCAATCGATTCATCAAAAAACATTAGATCTTAACGGGCGAAGTTGCCGCCTAGATAAGCTCGAAAAAAATCTCGATTACATTCTTCAAAATACAAAAGTGCATGTTCATCTTGACTTAATCGTAGGATTAGAAGGCGAAAGCCCTGAAATGTTTATTCAATCCTTCAATTGGGCTTTTAGTAAACGAGCTCATCACCTGCAAATCGAAACATTGAAAATATTGAAAGGCAGTCTAAGTAGAAAATATCGAGAATCTAAAGATATCGTTTTTCAAGACAGTCCACCCTATTCATTACTCAAGACTGATCTCTGGTCTTTTTCACAAATTCGACAAGTCGAGGATATTGCTGCATTATTGGAGATTTTCTGGAATCGGGAGGTTCTGCGCGAAGCCTTTTGGCAACTTAGCACTAATTTTCAATCTCCTTGGATATTTTTGGAAAAGCTAAGTAACTATTTTCAGCGCGAGCAACTTCCACTTACAGGGTTAGCAATGAAGAGGGCCTATGAGGCTATTTATGGGTTTGGATGTGAGTACTTGAAAGCCAATAATCCTTTCTTTGAAACTCTAATATTAGATTACTTAGAGCATTTTCAATCTCAGGGGAAGACACCTTTCCCCAAATCATCTTCTACACTTAAACCACCTCAATATAGTCAGTTAGTCAAAGCACTTAAGCTGCAAAGCAAAGGCTTCATAGAAGTTTTAGACAATCCCTTAAACTTTAGGGGGCAAAAGGGTCGTTATTTTTATTTTGGAGGTAAAAATGAACCGATCTGTAAGAACATTGACCTTCAATTGAGTGAGCTACCTCAGACCTTTAAGTCTAAAATTGGATTTCAGACTTGATTTTACTTTTCTTTTTTTTAACTATAACTATGACTGGATACACCCAAACTGTGAAAGTTTGTATCGAGCCATTACCTGATAGGTTTCTCTTTAATCAAAAAGAATTTCACAAAGATAAAAACAATTGCTTTGAAGTTACCTAAGCCCCAATAAAGAAAATTTTATGGAAGTATTCAAGTCCGGGTATAACACCCAACGTCGATACTTAACTACCCCCTCTGGATCTAAACTCGAGTTCCAACTAACAAGAACTTATTATGATTCTGAATTAAATATGGAATTTATTTTGGTTCCACCTGGTAAATTTCTAATGGGATATCAAGGCCCAGACCTCGAAAAAAAAGACTATGCTCCACTTCATCTTGTTCAAATCACTGAAGCTTTCTACCTTGGAAAAACAGAAGTTACACAATCGCAATGGCGAATGATTATGAAAACCGACACTTGGAAAAATAATCCTCAATATCAATATTACAGAGAAAAAGAGCCTATCGGTGAGGGCCCCAACTATCCAGTAAGCTGGCTTAGTTGGCATGACACCCAAAAGTTTATCGCCAAAGCTAATATGAAAGCCGGATCTAGTATATACCGTCTAGCTAGTGAAGCTGAGTTTGAATACGCTGCACGATCAGGTGGATCCATAAATTATCGCTATATTTTTGGTAATGATCCTGAAAAAATTTGTCTTTATGGAAATGTCGCTGATCAGTCATTTAAAAAATACCATCCAGATAGAAAAGTAGCGCCATGCAATGATGGGTTTCCATACACGGCACCTGTGATGCAGTTTCTACCAAATGCTTGGGGTTTCTATGACATGCTAGGGAATCTTTGGTCATGGGTAGACGATTGGTACGATCCAGACTATTACACTAAAAGCCCCAGTACAAACCCCCGTGGACCAAAAGAAGGTCATCGAAAATCTAAAAGAGGAGGATGCTATTTTGGAAACCATGAACATGTGGCAGTGGGAGATCGATTCTTTAACCACCCCTCATTCCAATGGGTTTTTATGGGCCTAAGACTCTTTAGATCTTACGACCCCAATAAACCTTTACCTTTGGCACACCAAAAGGATCTTTGACTCTGTGGAGTCATAGTATCTACTTACAACTTCATTAGATCTGCAGAGAATCTAACTGTTACATCAGTGCCCGTGACAGATTTACCATCAGGCCCTGTATGCAAAAGCTTGCAAGCCTCATGAATGGAACTCCAGGCCTCTCCAAGCATAAAGTCTTTCATCATGTCGAAGTTAGCCTCAAATGATATTTTATTATCACTTACATCAACGCTAACTCGACGCTGAGCCATACGTCCATTCATATTCACGTACAAATCAACCTCACCATCCTTGTAATTGGAAGTTTGGGCTGTTATTGAGTCACCTACGAATAGGTTAAAAAACTTCGTACCTAAAGTGTTATCACGCACGGGATTACCCGAATTGACGGACGCTGTATCTATTAGTATCTCAACTCCGTCAAACAAACCGCCTATGGTTTTGGCTTGATGAAAACCACCCGCCATGTAACGATCAAAAGTACCTTTGACAGCAGCACGAGACGTAAATTTATATGCCTCCCATTCGATTTTGAAGGACTTAGTATCGACTGCAAAACCTTGACCAAATACGGTATTTAATGCCATAAAAAGCAACACGATTCTAGATAACATAGAAATGAACCTTTCCTTTGATTATTAGGTCTCCAATAATATATAGCAAGGAGCTTGAACGCAAGTAGGTTACAAAAGCTTGTCTATGTAAGACATTTGCTTGTATTATCGCGACCACTATGGATCGTAAACAAGCACTTTACTGGCTTATATTTTCAATGATTGGCTTCACTGTTTTGATACTTACTGGAGATCATTCTGTGGCAAAAGAGACCAAAGAATCATTTGATTTTGGTGTAATTGAATTGGGTGCTTTGGGATTACTTCTAGGTACTTGGGTTTTTCTCACAGGAAGTAAACCTGAAAGAAATAAATTAAAAATTGATATCAATAATGTAAAGGCCCTTCTGGTTAATGAAAAGTTCGATGAAGCTTTAGCTATCTGGCCTTCCATTGAGACGCAAGTAACTCAAGTCTTAGCTGAAAGAGACCCCCTTTACCAAACTTATCAATGTTTGAGGTTTCAAGTAGCTAGTATTGATAGTAAAGGATTCGAAACATGTAAGCAATCCTTCATATGGCTCAAACGATACTTCAAAAGAACACGAAACTGGAAACAGCTAATGGATTATACTTTTCTCTACGTTGCAATACTAGAATCTCAAAAATCTGTAGATGAAGCCTGCGAATTGCTTGAAGAATTATATGAATTATCTGAAAAATATAATTTCTCGCCCGACTCTATACAATCAAAGCTAGAAAGGCTTCAAGACCAACTTGGTGATTCTTGATCTGTCGGTATTAAACCAAATAAAATTCGCTTATGCCAAACACAGATACTATCGAAATAAGTGTTAGAGAGCTCGTTAGCAAATTTTTTACAGGAGGCGACTTAGTCTTCAATTCAGCTGATACAAGCTCTGCCATCGATGGCTCCAAAATTCATAATTTGTGGCAAAAAAGTCGCAAAGAAACGTATCAATCTGAAGTCTCTGTCGACCATATATTTAATCAATACGAACCAACAATTCGTATTCGTGGACGCATCGATGGTTTGTATCCTGCCAGAAAAGTTATAACCATCGAGGAAATTAAATCTACCACATTAAACCCTCATAAATGTGCTGAAAACCCACCCCAGAGTCATGTTGCTCAATTAATGGTTTATGGTTACTTGTATGGATTACAAGAGAAATGGTCTAATTCAGAATCTATTTGTCTGAACCTAGTTTATGTGCAAGCTGAATTGAAAGATTTCGCTATTTCTAATCAAATATGCCGGTTAGATCAGCTTGAACAAAACTTTAATTCACTGATTAATAAATTTTTAAAGTGGCATACTCAAAAATATTCATGGAAACAAGTCCGAAATACTTCCGCTAAATCTGCGATATTCCCTTTTGAATCTTACCGCGATGGTCAAAGACAATTGGCAGTCTCTACCTACAAAACAATAAGAGATAAAAAGAGATTAATCGCCGAAGCACCAACTGGAATTGGAAAAACGATATCTACTATTTTTCCAGGGATCAAAGCGATGGGAGAAAATCTAATCGAACAGATTTTCTATTTGACTGCTAGAAACACAGTGCAAACGATCGGTGAGCAAAGTTTACGCCTATTAGTCGCAAAAGGTTTAAGTATAAGATCGGTCACCATTGTTGGCAGAGATAGAACTTGCATTGATATGAATGGTGCTTGTGCAGTAAATGAATGTGAAAGATGTCCTGGCTACTATGATCGGCTGCCTGCAGCTATGCAAGATGTTATGAATGAGACAATATTGGATCAAAATAAAATCAAGGAGCTAGCCGAAAAACATAAACTTTGTCCCTTTGAATTTTCTCTAGATGCCTCACTCGCAGCAGACATTATCTTCTGTGATTACAATTATGCATTTCATCCCCGCGCGACCCTGAGACGCCACTTTTTAGATAAAGTTCAAAAGCATGTTTTATTTATGGATGAGGGTCATCATTTAATCGAACGAGCTCGAGAAATGTTCAGTGCTGAACTTCACACCCGCAATCTAAAAAAATTAGTTCGCATAGTTAGATCGACCGAGCTTGAACTTACTCAGTCATTAGTATCAGTAATTCAATGGATGGAAAAGCAAGCACGAAGAAATTTACGAAACACAGAAAAGCATTCAAGTTCCAGCCTTCATATTTCTGATGATCTGAAAGACTTAATAAGCTCACTTAGTAATAATTTGCAATTAGTTCTGGATAAATCGAGTAATCCAGAATCTAAAACAAATATTCGAGAGGTCTATTTTGATGCACTTTGGTTTCAACAAATTCTGGTTGGCTTCGATGAGGATTATTTATGCCTACTTGAACAAAATATTGAAAACACATCAATTCAGTTATTTTGTATCGACCCTTCATCAAGACTAGAATTATCCATGAAAAGAGCGCAAGCAGCAGTACTCTTTTCAGCAACATTACGCCCGCTGAATTATTACAAAGAACTACTAAATTGGCCAAAACAAACTTTTACTTTACAGCTAGAGTCACCTTTTACTCCCAAAAATCTAAATTTTCTCGTAGATACCAGCTTGTCGTTTCGCTATAGAGATCGCCAAAAAAATCTTCCATTTGTCATCGAACGACTAATCACTTTTTTACAAAACTGTCCTGGGAATATAATTATTTTTAGTCCGTCCTATGAGTATCAAAGCAAACTCGTACATGAAATTCAAAAACGACACCCAAATCGCACTTATATCATTCAAGAACCGGAAATGAACCATACAGAACGTAGTACTTTTTTAAGTAATTTCCAAAGAAGTAATAATCACACTGAAATGGTCGGATTTGCAGTTCTCGGAGGTCTATTCTCCGAGGGAATAGATTTGATTGGTAAACAGCTTCAAGGAGTCGTAATTATGGGTGTTGGTGCTCCGCCTCCCAATCAAAAGCAAAAAGAACTTCAAGAGTATTTCGATAGAGAATACGAGCAAGGTTTCGAATTCGGATTCCGTCTTCCTGGGTTTCAAAGAGTATTACAAGCGGCTGGTCGAGTGATTAGAAGTTCCGAAGATCGAGGTTCAGTGATGCTGATTGATCAAAGGTATTCGCAAAATTCCTATAAAAAACTATTTCCCAAGCACTGGCGACCGATTAAAATCGATAGTTGCATAAATTTAGAAATTAAGTTGAAAGACTTTTGGTTGTAATTCTCTAGAAATGAGTCACAAATCAAACTTTATTTTTTGGTAATATAGAGCTCTCTCCAATTTTCAGCGCACGAAAGTCTTCGGGTTTAAGTCTGGCTTCAAGCATAGCTTGTCGTAATTTGATTGGCGGTTCATCAATTGGCTCACTAGCCAGAGGAAATGTACCCCAATGAATACCTATAGAAAATCGACAACCAACCTCTTGATGAATCTTAACTGATTCTTCTGAATTAACATGAACTACTTCCATAAAATCACGCGGTGAGTAAACACCAATTGGAATCAAACCTAGATCAACAGGAGCAAACTTTTCTCCAATTTCCTTGAACTGAACAGAATTGTAACCACTGTCACCCGCGAAAAATACTCGAAAAGAACTAATATCAATAATCCATGAACACCATAAACTAGTGTCTCGGTCCCAAAGCCAACGACCAGAAAAATGCTGGGCCGGAGTACAATGAATATTTATGTTGGAATCATTTACTTTACTACTCTGCCACCAATCTAACTCAATAATTCGCTCAGAAGGAACACCCCAGCTCCGTAAATAACGACCGACCCTCAAAGGTACTGCCCAACATTTAACTTCATCACGAAGTTGCTTTACAGAATAAGCCTCTAAATGATCATAGTGGTTATGAGAGATAACAACTAAATCTAAAGGCAGACATTGTTTTGGTTTTATAGCAATCGGATGTGATCTTTTAGGTCCCACTCCGTTTAGGGGACCCAATGTGTTCCTAAAAACCGGATCAGTTAATACACGACACCCATTAATCTCAAGCAATACAGTTGAATGACCTAACCATGTAGCTTTAGTTCCCTTTTTGTTTCCAATAGAACTGTGAAGTTGTGGTTGAACCAGACCTACTTTATTCTTTGTCTTGCGATAATTTGGTACTGACTCACCTTTTATAACAAATGTTTCAAAGGCATGAATCATGCCCTTATGGCGTTTACTTGCATATGGATTTATAAATTTATGACCCTTGTGGTGTGAAAGATTCGACTTTTTCATTTTCTAGATGGTCCTTTAGTTGCACCAAACCTTGTTCAAAAACAGGGCCCAACATACTATCTATTAATAATGTCATATATCCACCCAAAGGTGCTTCTACTCGGCCTCGCATGGACCATTGCAGCATTGTCCCCTGTGGAGTATCATCGTAGAAAAAATTAGCTACCGCGGGCTTCTCTTTTTCCCCGAATACTATTTCACACATAACTCCTTTTTTAACAGAGGCATCAGTAATCGTAAAACTTCCTTTGCCAGCATCGCTTGTCCAGCGCTTAGTTGCTCCTTTTCCTCGACGAACATCACCAAAATCAAATTGAATATCGTTATTAGCCTTACTCCAAGGCATAAAGTGGGACCATTCTTCTAAATTACTTACAGCTGCATGTACTTGAGCCCTAGGAACATTTATCAAAATAGATCTATGAATTATGAAATCTTTAGGTAACAAGAACCCAATAAAAAAAAATAATCCCAAACAGATTCCCAAACTTAATATAAGCTTCTTCAACATGCATCACTCCAATGACTTTTATAAAGTTCGGAAGGATACCATCAAATCAAAGATATTGATTAATTTGTTGAACGCTCTGCAATCAGTCCACGACTTCTAGCTTCAGTCATCTGATTGATACGCTTAATTTCTTCATTTGAATGAAGCATACTTAGACCTATGTTTTCGTGAGGGAGTAAATAAAACTTGTCATAGATCTTTAATAATTCGTCTTTACGTTTCCAATTTTTGTAATGATTCTCCAGACTATCTCTCAATACTAAACGAAACATTGGCCAGTGAATACCTTGTCCATCAGATATTAAGCGATTTAATTCTCCTAGAAAATACTGATTAATCCACAATGTACCGGTACCCTTAGAGAGTACTAAGTGAGTACCAGGACTTAAAGAGAGAATTTTTCGAACATTTTCGAAACCCCCACAGGAACCGATGAAGGTAAGTAACGTGCCGGGTTCAATGTAATCTATGCAATGCTTCAATTTGTATGAGTGTCCTCGGAATACAAATGTATGCATCGTACCACCCATATCTTCTACCTTTTTAGCCACAGAGGCAAAGGAATGTTTCTTCGATAATGGCTTGTGTACAAGCATTTTAAGATTGGATTCAGAGCCTTCAGTATCAATGGGAGCCGTATACTCCATGTGATCATGAGATTCTAAGGCCCTAAACTGCTCCCATGTCTGCATAAATTTTGTGAAGAAATGGAATGTAGTTTTACCATCAATATCGTCATACATAAAATGACGCTGTAAATGCAGCTGCTTATCATTAATTAGTTTCGCGTGAGGTAGATGGAAGAAGCGCTTTAATCGATACTGCGGATAACTATGCCAGAAATACTCCATAAAACTTTCATAAGCTGGATGAATTCGCACTAATACTCTTCTGTGGTTAACTTTCGAATCTACTATTTCCTCAACGTCGGAAGCTAGTTTGTCAAAACTAGGATACTGGTAAACCTCCGGTTCAATCGTTTCTTGAGTGTTTTCAGACTCTATTTGTCTTAGTTTCTCCTCAAAAAGGTAATCAGGTATTCCCTCGTATTCAGGGCTAGTACGTAAACGTTCACGAGCCTGAGATAGGAGTCTGTCTTGTGATTTTAGGCGCTGCGTAAATTCATCCTCTAATTTTTGTTCTTCTTCCTCAAATTGATCCAATTTCTCTTGATACACTTGTGCATATAACAAGGCTCTATTTTTTTCCTCTAAGAAGTGATCTACGGAAGCTATCATCATAAATAGCAAGTGCTCCCGATTTCCAGGTATCCCCTCTCTGCCTGCAATCTGAACAGCCTCCAGACCATCTTTCAGCATCCAACCAAGAAGTATTCCTCTAACTTCCGGTAGGCTATGATGTACAAGAATTTCTACAAAACTTACTGCGTATTTCATGGAAACTTTCTGCAATGCTCTGTCGTAAAATCGTCTCAATACTTTGATCTGATTTCTATATGACAGCTTTTCCAAAATTTCCTGAACTCTATTGAACGAAGAAGATGATTCTAGCAGAATGGCTAATTCCCTAGATTTCAAATTAGTCAAAATCATTTCTAAATTAGGTCCCGGGCGATAAGGCTCTAAAATATGGTCAACAACTTTGTTAAATGATGATGTATAAATTACAGCACGCCAATCTACTAGCATGTGTACTAATTGATCCCGTCGTAAATGGGTCAAAACTTTGAATCTCGTGTCAGAATCTAGCTCGTGAAAAGCATTAATAATTCGTAAAGGTAATTCCAATTCCTTCTTGCGTAGTTTAGGGTCATCCCATGTTTTGGAGGACAACTTTAAGGATTCCACTTCCAAAAGTTGTACTAAATCCTGTGGATATCCAAGGTCCTTGTGAAGCTGCAATATAGTTTTACCCCACCCCTTATTCCAAAAATTATAAAATCTCTTTTTGACCGTATCCTTCGGTGGAGTATCATATGGCGATAAAGCTACGCCAGTCCTAACTGCTTGAGAATCGTTCGACTCCTTTGATACGTCTGGTGAAACGTTTTCCTCGACCACAATATCATTGTATAGCTCATCAATATTCAACTTCGGAACGATCTTCGTATGTTTTCTGGTATTCATTTTAATTTGATCGTCTTGATGATTCAACTGAATACTGGCCAGTATGGAAGAACAGACCAACTGCATTAATATTGTAAGTTGAACACGAAAGATGACTTTTCTGGCTTTCATGATTTCCGCCATCGGGTTAAAGACTACCACGATGCATACTTTATCTTATCTTTCGTTAGCTAAGTCACCTTATTATTACCGAGGGTCGACAAAACATGCTAATCTAAGGCATTATTCGCATATATCAGTGATTTCGTTTGGACTTCGTGCCTCGAATGTTTTCCCAAAAACTAAGTTTCAAATTGTTACAATTAGGACGACCGGACCGCTATACACTCTAACCAATACTCACCATTTCTGTCAGATCTATGATCTGCTCGCTTGCGAATTTCTAATATGGATAAACCGTCAACTTTTTCAAAGCAATGAAACAATCTCTCCTCATTCATCACAAGAAAGAAACGGCCATCTCGACAAAAATCTTTCGAACCCCACTTAAAGCTGGTGTAGAAAACACCTCTGGTTTTCAAAGCATTTTTTATTGAGTTAAGAGTTTTACAGAAATCTTCTAAATCGAGATGAAGAAGACTAGCACTAGCCCAGATACCGTGATATTTGTTGAAGCTTGTAAGTTCGTAAGAGCTCGCTCTCTTCACCGCAAAATCTAAATAGCTCTCAGCTAAACATGCTAATTTTTCATTAGGTTCCCAAGATTCAACTGAATATCCCTGTTTTCTAAAATTCTTTGAGTCACGGCCTGAACCACAACCTAAGTCAAGAATTAAAGCGTCACTACTTAATCTCTCTAAAAAAACTTCGTAAGACGGACTCAGATCTATTTTCAATGTTTCCTCGAAAAAAGTTTCAGCCTTTTCAGAGTAGAATCTTTGGGCACTCAAGTAAGAAGACTTCAATACCAATCGTCCTGATCATCCTCTGCAGATCGTCCCAATTCCTCAAAATAAAAATCAGCTTGTATAATATCTTCATCGGACAATTCTCTGCTAATTTCATCCAAAGCTTCATGGGTATCAGCAGCGCCTAGAACGTCAGCGAATCGTAAATATGCGTAAGCTCTTGGTAGGTTTATTTGCACTCCATCTCCCTCCGCGTAAATGACTCCTAAATTAAAATATGCATCAGGGTGACCCTGATTTGCTGCAAGTTCAAAGTATTTAATGGCTTGTGCAAAATTCTGACTTACTCCTTCTCCTTCGTAAAGCATCACACCTAAATCGTACTGAGATTGCATATTACCCATTTCAGCGGCTAGTCGATGATACTGAAGAGCTAAATTTACATTTTGCTCCAAAAATTCACCAGAATCATAAAATCTAGCCAGATTACAATATGCTTGGGCATATCCACATTGACCCGCTTGTTTCATCCACCCGACACCCTCTATTAAGTTTTGATCTGTTCCCTCACCAGCCAAAAAAAATAATCCAACATTATTCATAGCTGCAGCGTCGCCTTCATCAGCCGCTTTATAGCACCACTCGAAACATTTTTTATCACATGCATCGACACCCTTACCCTGCTTATATAAAAAGGCCAAAGACCTCATTGCTGAGGTATTACCTTGATCTGCTGATTTATTACACCACTCATACGCAAGCTTAAAATCCTGATTTAATACCGTACCTTGGGTGTATAAAACAGATAGATAATGCTGTGCCTTGGAGTCCCCCCCCTGAGCACAAGATTTAATATCCTCCACAGACTGTAAATCAATGATATCTAGTTGGTCGGCTGTCAGTTCGCGCCAGTCTAGTGTGGTATTCTGCCCAAAATCAATCTCATCGTCCAAAAACATAAGCTTATAATAATCACAAAAAACGAAATCTTAAACCGAATAACGCTTAATTTTTGATTGAATGAACCGTTACGCGGGATTAAAAGCGCTAATTAGATAATTTCTGATCCAAAATAGATCGAAGATTATACCGAATGTTCCTATCAAAATTTATGCTCACAAATAATGACTTTAGAACGGTTCTATTCTACAATCCCAATTAAAATAACTACATTGAAATATGTAATAATAATCAATCTGAAAACAGCTAAAACCTGATTAGTAAAGGGCTAAAGGTGACAAAACTAGTAAAATATGTCACAATAAAGTAGCTAAGATAAATTTATTATCGATTGAGAAGTATTCCGTGAAATCTTTTTTTTCGCCTCGAGACATAGAGAAGGTGTTGAACGTATCCTACCGCCAACTACAGTATTGGGATCAAACAGACTTCATAAAGCCATCATATCGTAAGCAGAAGAAATTTCGACTGTATACGTTCACTGATGTTCTACTTTTAAAAATAGCGTGGGAGTTACGGCAAAAAAGAAATTTTTCCATCCAAAAGTTACGTAAAACGATTGAACTGATGAAGAAATTATTACACAAGGTAACTCATCCACTGATAGAGTTGACATTTCTAATCGACGAAGAACGTATATTGGTCTTCAACGGTGATGTTGTGATGGACGAAATCTCGGCTGATAACCATTTTAAGTTCTGTGTTGGTCACTTACGCCAAGAGATTGACGACTTTTTTAGCACTAAAGCTGAAAATGATTCGGACGACGAATTCAATAGTGGGCTGGAAGAAGCCTCATAAATTCAACGAAACAATCTCAATACGTTCTATTTTCTACGTTTTTCATCTAATTTTTGCAATTATATCCGCAAATATAGCTAGATTCGCATCTTTTTATAAATGATTTGCGTAGTAAGCTTTATGCATAAAAAAATATTAATTAACGCGTTCCTCCTCTTCAGCCTATTTCAACTATTAACGGCTGAAAATCTACAACATGCAGACATCGAGAAGATAAATAATTCTGATACTAATACATTCACGAAAGCTGATAGACATTGGTCCTCATTATCTTACAACTCGTCTGCCGGTGAACAACTTGAACTAAATCAAGAAGAATTGGATAAACAACAAAAAATATATTGGACTAGGATATTTGCACAGACTCAGTACGCGAAAAGATATCTTGATTCAGATAACCCAGATTTTTCAAAGATCAGACGACACTTTCGCTTTAAATGGCTTTGGAGAATTAATGAAAAGGATTTACGCACTCAATATACAGAGCTTTTACACACTGTTTTAGAAAGTATGCGAGCTCTGGATGATGTGGAAGAACTTCGTGAATTAAACTTAGTTTTATACCGTCAGCTACTCGGAGAAATTAACCGTCAAGTTGCCGAAGCTCCTACTGAGGAAGACTGGGATCCACAATTTCGTGAATCATTTGTTAATGAAGTAGAAAATGGACCTGGTTATAAACAACGTCGAGAAATTATAAGGGCCGATAACAAACATGATAAAACTAAGGCAAAAAAAGAGTATGAAAAAATATTTACTGCTCATTACAGAAATTTCTACAGCCATGACCAACCTGCAGTTAAATGGTCTGAGACCGCCCACATGCTCATTCCAGCCGGCACCATTCAATGGCCGCTGGAAGCTGTAGATCGACAATTTGTTTCCAAGGCTGACCACAATCCAGTACAAATAGAAGCACGCTCAAACCTGATACCAGGTGTCGGTAATCTCATCGAATCACGAGGTGTATTATTCGGACAAACTCACAGTATAGAGCAACTTAATAATCTTCCTCTTCACTGCATCAAAAACGGTTATCTAGCTGTAAAAAAGATGATAGCGGGAGAAGGCATTGAGCTCGAACGCCTGAAGAAATCTATTAAACCTAAATGGACTGAATGGCCCAATGAAACAGAGCAACAAGAAGTGATAGGCGAACAACATGGAAGCGAAAACAATTCGAATCAATTATCACAAGGTAATAACTCAAAATTTTATTCAGATTTTGATGACATAGATACGAAGTTACAACAATCTGACTTGAATGATTATGACGAGGAAGTTTCTCCAAAAAATGAAAGCCAAGAACAAGAATCCGTAACATCTAATACTGATGAAATTCCACAAGATAACTCACTTTTTGCAGGTTTCAAACGCCATCTAGAAAAATCTAAATGGGGTAAACGAATAGTCAATGAAATTGCTGACATTGATATAAAGTTCAATATCAAACTTTTCGATGTCGACCTCTACGAAGGTATAGGTATCGGAAGCAAGTATCGCTATGAGGTTGAGCCTAGTTATGTAGACAATTATTACACAAGAGTTGATACATGGCGCTTAAATGCAAACGTTAGGCCAGGTGATATGATTTCGAAGGATTCTCTTCCCTTCGGATTGAACATCGAAAAAGGTCAAGAAGTTCATTTTATTCGACAGTTCAAATCTAAGAAGAGAGCACTGAAAGCTGTACCATACAACTTCAAGCACTTTCCCTATAATTCGAAACGTATTATCGATAAATTGCATCCGGGTGATTTTGTTGCGATTCCTGCTCATCTCAATTTAATTATCGGTAAAGGTATTGGTACTCTTTCAAATGTACTAAGCGGAGCCGTTAGCGAATATTTTGGTCTGAATGCTGGCTTAAATGCCAATTATCTTCTCAGTGGGAAATTTCAACTGCATATTTTTAAGATGATGGATAATAGGGTACGGCTAAGAGTTCTAGCTCAGAGGCAGCAAAAAATATCCATGCAAGCCAATGCTCAAATTGGATTTCTAGGTTCGGGATTAGACTTTTTCTTAATTAATCTAGTGGACAAGCAAATACGTAAATGGACCCGGATTAGGTTAACTGAAGCAGGCGCTGATAAAGAATTTGGACGTATTTTCCTAGCGGACTATGTTTTTAATCTTAACAATACTGAAGCACGCCAAGCTCTTGATGGGATCCTAGCAAGCCAATTTAAACTGCGAGAAACAGAAATTATCAACCCTTTTAAGGGTAAAGATAAACCTATCTCTCGCAAAATGATCCATGATCTTTCATTGATTGAAGAGCTGGCTCATGAGGACAAAGCTGTTTCTGTAGACTCGAGAAGAATCAACCGACTTTACCGTGGTGAATCAGTTTACAACCGTCATACTCGCGATCTCAAAGTCGGTATCAAAATTATTCAATATGGCAGACAATTTCATCGCACCGAGAACCTGATTAGTCACTTAGACGAGAATAATAATACCAACTATTATCTGTATCCTACCTTTACTAGAAATAAAGAATTTGAAGCACTTTTTGGAATATTCAAGCATAGCAACATGCATACGGTATATAGCTTATTTCCTTCTGACAGAGACGGTGTACCAACTGGTTTTGGAGAATGGGGTACAACTTGGGAATTTAGAGACAAACGTTTTGGAGTTGATGATCAAGAGAAAATAATCAACTTCATTGGTAGAAACTTACCAACTTCCATTTTGAAGAAAATCCCATGGGGTGATTGGAAAGACTTAAAACCAAGGTCAAACGCAAGGATGCGCTTTCATACTATCTTTGAAAAATATGCATTTGATCAAATTGCAAACTATAATCTTTTTGAATTATTCCAAAAGTTCAAGGAGTTCAAATCCAGTATCCCTTCTATGCCTGAACCGCGTAGAACTCAAATCAAAGATCATCGTAAAAATGTACCTCAAAACTTTAGTGACTGGTATGAACGTCATAAAAAGCAAATTGGTGAGATGCTCGAAGGTGTTTATTTAATCTCTCGTCCCGAAGTACCAGCGCTTGAGCGAATGAAAGGCCTTGAAGATTTATTAAAAAATAATGAAGTTTTTAGATTACTCGGAACTGGTTACTTGATGTCCCTTCTTGATGAGGAGTCTCAGAAAAAAGGTACGTTTGTACAATTTGAATTATATGCTAAAGATACTAAATCTTTACGTTTCCATCATGGAGGGCAAAACAACGCTCATCTCCGCGAGCTTTTATTGTATATCAATAATGTTCTTAACAATCGCAATTTCGATATCCGATTACATCCAACTGATTTAGATAAAGTCGATGCACTGCGCAGTTCGTCGTCGGAAAGCCTGTTGGACTAACTTGGAGATTATATAAATTACCCTCAAATTCAGTAGCCACCCTTTTGCTTCAGGTGAAAAATTGGGTGTCATGGTTTTGGGCGAACTTTTTTATAGTGAAGAAAGCGGAAAATAGCAATGTCGGATCTACTTGTTGCCTTAAATTTAGCTGACGCAGATTATCGAAGAATAACATACGTAATATCTCTCATCGTCGTGACGACGATTCCAATCTATTGAGTCTAAAAGTCTTAAAAAATAATCGATTAGAAATTGTTGTAGAACAACGTAAACTTTCATTGGCAAGTCATAGACGAATTACAAAACGTGCTGTGTCATCACTAAATAGTTTGCTTTACAAGAACACTGACATTAAGACTACAAGAGTTAAACCAAATTTAGACCCAATCAGAGGCACCGATATCGATTTGATCCGCGAATACGTCGTCATACCAACTTAAAATTAAACCCTGACTACAAGGTTACTCACGACACATTTCCATCTGAGCAATCAAAAATTACTGAAAATTTTGACTTCGCTGCAAAGTCTTTAATACCTTTTGACGTAATTCTTCTTTCATATTAAGCAAATCAAAAGCAGCAGTTAAATCTTCACTCGTTTCGTTATTGAAACTTTGTGCGGCTTGAAAAATATTTTGCTCGTCCTGTCCAACTATCATTGATCTAACAAAGTTTTGAACTTTGCCAGCTAATTTATAAACTTCTGACTGTTGCTGCTCAGGAGATAATCCATTGCGAATATTTTTGAAAACATAACGCAACATTTTTACGCCACGTCTATTGATTTCGGGAACTTCACTCTGCGGTGGCACAAATTGCCTACCAAGTTCAATCGTGTAGGCTGCCACATTATACTTTCCATACAGATAATCATCAAAAATCCCTGAAGCCACGTACAAATCACTTGCCTGTATAGGCTCGTAATCATCCATGATCTTACCCATCACTGTACCATGCTTCAGAAAAAATGCATGATCTCGCGTCTGCATGGAAGAAGTGTATCCCCATGGCCACAAAATCAGCTCGCTGTAGGAATGAAATGAAATAGCGGCAGTAAAACCATGTTCTTCCTGCAAATTCTCAATGACTTGATTTTCTACCTCAGACATGGCATTTGGACCTCTATATGTGTCTGACCAAGAAGATGCACTCGCGCCATATCCACCCCACTCGTAGCTGTAGTTGCGATTATTATCCACACCCATGCCCCAACGGTTTTTACTACGGTTCTTTCGCCACATTCTTTTTTGCTTTCTCGAATAGACCGCTCCATCGGGATTA
>JAYZAC010000060.1:0-28226 GCA_036339875.1 bacterium
GAACTCTCATCTTCGTTTACCGAAATACTAAATTCATTCAAATTACCACCAGTGAATGCAGCTGCATTAACTCCAGTAACTTGCTCAGTTAAAGTGATCGAAAAGGATTCATTTCTTTCAAGAGTCGTTATCGTATGCGCACTAACACCTGGAGTCTGCGCGAGAGTTACAACAAATGTCCCCGGGTCAAGCATTGTATTTCGCTTCACATTATTAATTTGATCTAAAGCTCCACTGAACGATACGTCTACATGAGCCGTAGCGTTAGAGCCTAACAAAGTCTGCAAAACTCCGGAAGTAACAACCTTCGTGAAATTTGTTGCAGCAACAGCAGCGTTATCAAAAGCTGTAGCCGAACCAGATGCACCAAATTGAAAAACTGGATTGGTCACGTTTTCCGAAAAAGTAACGGATAGTTTTGTATCAGTTCTACCAGGAAAAGCTGCCGAACTGAATCCACCTGGCCACGTATATGCTGCATCAGTTAAAGTATCCAACACTGCCGATGCTGTAACTGTTGGCGCCTGTGCCTCAAGTGCAATGAAGCCAAGCGTAATTGATGTTTCAATTGGAGCCAAAGTCTGTGAAATAGTATTAAAGGCACTCAGTGTTATGATGAAGGTATCATTGGCAGTCAACGCACCATTAATAGTCAGCGTAGCTGTATGACCTGTGCCCGCAGCTGGAGTCGTGAGTGTGACACCTCCCACACTTACAGCACCCGCAGTGACCGCTTGTCCAGCACCCTGATGCAGGAAATTAGTAATCTCAAAGTCAGCAGTGTCAAGCGGTGAACCAGTTTCAGTCTTCATATTTACAGCACTAAAATCATAGCTAGTGGAGTCTGAAATATTATCTTGATTACTATTGAAATAAAGTGGAATGTAAGTATCCTCGTCATTTTGATCGAAAGCCAACTCAGCAGCTCGATTTGCTGATGAAAAATCGAAGTCATGACCTAAAGCTTGAATTTGAAGTGTAGTAGTGTAGCTACCAACCAAGCCGTTACATGTCGATGAGTTGTTACATGTTTCTGTGACTGTTACGTCGAAGGTGTGAATCCCCACCAAACCCTCTACATCAGGTAAGGTTGCGTTAAACGTTGCACTATTGCTATCGGTTGAAACCTGAGTAATAACAAGGTCAGATGTTGAGACATTAGAGACAGCAAAACTGACCGAAACATCTCCAGAAACGCTCGGCTCAGAGAAGCCCTGTACTCTTGATATAGTAAAGTTTTCATTGAAGCCGATTTCTACATTACGAGCAATCCCTGTATCAGGAGTTACACCCAGTGGTCTTGGCTTAATGGTTAGTGCGTATGACGCAGAGGTTGTCAACTGAGCATCAATTCTAGAAGTGACCGTAAGAGTATAAAAACCTGGAGTGATATTTGTATCTCCGGTGGGAACGGTCCCCGAGATTGTCAAAACATCTCCATTAGCCGAAGTCGTTAGAAAAGCCTCATTCAAGGATTGTGAACCATCTGACAAATTGACGCTAAATTCATAAGAGGGGTTAGTAGTTGGCAGATTTGCAAATTCTGCGGTAGTTGTAAAAGTATAGTTAACAGACTCACCCAAAGTAGTTGAAGTCAAGCTTGGACTGGATGCAGGAACTACAAAACCACTAGCGGTTGAAAAATTACTTGAGTTTGATGAATTGTACACTACGTGAGGTTGTTCCGGTAGGTAACTTACAGTAGCTATAGAAGGAGGTGACCAGAATGGCGCCGTGTCTATCGTGGCCGCATCAAATCCTGAAACTATTTGACCCAAGGCCGCCTCGTCATCAACAACTCCCTGAAAAAACTGTGAATCAGATGAAAGCACCATTGTGAAGCCGACATACCAGAACCTATCGGTGGTGTTTGCAACGTTCGCAAAATTATCAATAAACGATTTAGCCCCATATCCAACAGACTGTGAATTCTCGACAACATCATATTTGATAGAACTTAAGTCACCAGATGTAGGTGTTATCAAACTCCACTCAGTACCAGTTGCATTTTCTGCACAGCGATATAAAAAAAGGAATGCACGCTTGTCATTCGTACCACTCAAGTTAGCAATATTTCCGTCTTCGAATAATGCCTTCACACCATCGAAAGAAATTGTAGCTTGGCCAGTACCTTTGGTAGCGGCAAAATTTGATATAGATGTTTGAATTGATGCACTGGGTATAATAGCTGCATTTCCATCCGTTTTGCCAAAATTTTGTGCTGTACATCTTCCAGTAGTTGGCAGACCCGCAATGTTCATATTTGCCGTAACACTACAAACAAATGTTGCCATTAGGGTTGTTAGTAACAATACAAATCTCATTTTTCCTCCTTCTGGAAAATGAAGTATATAAATGCGAGAACAATAAAACCTGCAATTAGGTATATTAATAAATCTGAATTTTTATTTTTCGGAGCTTCAGAAGATTCAGTCTCCTGCTGCTCTTTCGCTCCCTGGGTCGGGATTTTATCAATCGATTTCTGAGGTGTCACCAGTTTTTTTACGTTTTGGGCAGAACCTGCACTTGGTTTTTCATACTGCTCTTGTGTTGGAGTTTCTGACCCCACAGGTGCTAGACCCTTCTGTAAGCCAGATTGAGGTGCTTTGGCAAGAATGACCTCTGAGTTTTTGGGAGGCTTTCGACGTCCCTCCCACTTTTTAGAAACTCGTGCAACGGTCTCCGTTATACCATCATCGGTTAATAACGCAGGCGCCATTCGACCATCTGGTGTTGGTTGTGGCATGAACGGATTACTCACAGACGGATACTCAGCACTATAAAATGATTGAGAAGGAGTAAACGCAGGAAAAGCAGCAATGATTGATTCAGGAGCCTCACCCTTTACCCGAGTTACATTTGCCGGAGCTTGAATAATTTCAATTGTTTCGCCCGTGACGTTGACCGATACCCCAGTCTCTTCTGTTAATTGTGCCTTATTTCCCGGCCATGAGATGTAGGCCACCTTACCACCATTAAATACAAAACTTTCCTGTACTTTTACAAATGCTTTTACGAGTACGTGATATACGCCTGCTACCCCTGGATTCTCAATCAATAACTGCTCTGAAGTAACACCCATGGTGATTGGTCTGTATCCACGGCTATCATTACAGATTGAGACAAGATAACCCTCTTGATCAGGTACAACTTCCCAACTAGCCAGAATACCATTGTCAGTAATTTGTAAACCTATCGACTTCTGAAACTCTGGTGGACTAGGCGGATAGGGAGGAAATGGATCGATTTCGCAGGTAGCATAAAAACTCCCTACTAAAACTAACTGCGTCACTACGAACGTCAAAATATTGCGAATCATGGTACGACCTTACTACGAACTATGCTGCACTAGTGGACTGTAAAATACCGTGCGAAATCGCGAGAGTCAATTACCAATTGATGGACATCCCGGACAGGCAGGCGGAAATAGGTCACTAAGGTTAACATTTTGTGAGTTCATCTCTAAATCACTCAACATTAAAAACCAATATGCCTTGCCTGGATCGAGAGATGTCAGGCTATTCGAAGCCTCGGTAGGAGTAAAACTTGTCCAAGCGCCATCGTAGCCCCAGATTTTACGAATATCATTGATACTACCGCTGGAAAAATTAGCCTCCAACAAAAAATTATTCGAATCCAAAGGAACCGATTGCGAGGAACTCAAACCAATTAACTTCCAGCCACTTCCAGCGAGAAGAAGGCTGTAAGAATTGTACGCGTCAGACAAATTGGCTGACCGAGCAGAGTTCATGAGTACCCAATAACCTTTATTAGCCTCAAACTGCTCGAACCGTGAACTTCCAGAGTTATCTCCTCCGGGTACGTAAGACCGCCAACCTACGCTAGAATCATAATTCCAAATTTTAGTGACGTCATTTTGAGCACTTATGCCAATTGACGTTAGATACGTATCGACCGGCGCTGGAGAACTTAATATCGGTGAAAACAGATTCCAGCCACTAGAAAAATCGTACTGTACCGCTTGGGTCGGTACGCTGAAAAGTAGCAAAATAAATAAGGGCCTTAGCATATCGCTCCCTGAGTTTATGACTACACCTGCGTGGTGAATCAAAAAAATACACTCTCGTCCCAGACTTTATAAACTTGTCTAGGATTGCTCCGCTAAGAATCTTAACAGATTTCTTCTAACTGTTTCAAAATCTCTAAACGTTTCTGACCAGAAAATAATTTACCTTCAAGAGCTTTTAGTTCACCAATTAAACTTACTCGACGCAATCGAACCTGCTGCAACTCCTTCTGCTCAACCTTTTCCTCTTTACGCCGAATTCTTATTTCTTCAGGTGTACGACCGTCTGTCAATAAAAACATCTGTTGTTTCAAACCAACAATTAATTCATCTTTTGCTTTAACCACATTCTTATGCGACTCAACCACTTCTTTCTGTGCGCTCTTATATTCATTTAATAGAACAGTTACGACACCATCCTCAGAAGCTTCCGCAACTTTTAGCTCCTCAAGCTTGTGATTGTCTTGTACTTTTTCATCCAAACCTTGAGGCTCCAATTCTTTCAGCAGTACAGATTTTATCTGTACTAAATTGGCCCCTTCCTCTTTGAGTTGTTTGACCCTATCAAAGAACTTCAAAGCTGAATCTTCAAACAAAATAGAATTATTATCTCCCCGTATACTCCACTGACTCAGAAGATCTCGGCATTCACGTATACAACGACGAATAAAAGGCTCTTTTAGGCCTGTGAATTTACATATATCACTAACTGTATAAGAGTAATTCATACAAAACACCTCGCAAAATAATACTTTTTGTATGACGAAGTCTATCAAACACTATTAAATTAGAACAATATTATTTTTATAAAACTTTAATTATTAATGAACTGGAAGATTGAATCAGGAAAGAATATAATTTTATGTCATAAATAATTTTAGCTTCGAAAGGTAATGTTCATGGAAGGTTTGTTTGGTTTAATTCTTTTGGGTGCGGGAGCTTTGGTATTTGGCTTGGTAGTTTTCACTACCTTTATCCCCATTCCTCTATACTTGGAAGCAGCTGCATGTGGCGCCAGAATTAGCCTTTTAGATCTCTTCCTAATGAGATTTCGAGGAATACCTCCGTCAATCATAGTCAAGGCAATGATCATGCTGACCAAAGCAAATGTTCCGGGAGCAGACAAGGCACAACTGGAAAATCATTTTCTTTCGGGTGGTAATGTTCAATTAGTAGTTGATGCTTTAATTAGCGCTTCAAAGGCCAATTTACCTCTAGATTTTAACACAGCAACGGCAATTGATCTTGCAGGACGTAATGTATTACAGGCCGTTCAGATGTGCGTTACACCGAAAGTTATCAAAACAGACTTGGTCGAAAATATGGCGAAAAATGGAATACAGGTAAAAGCTAGGGCACAAATAACAGTCAAAGCGAATATCCAAAAACTTGTTGGTGGAGCAGGTGAAGAAACAATTCTTGCTCGGGTTGGTGAAGGCATTTGTACTAGAATTGGGTCTTGTACTAACCATGCTGAAGTATTAGAAAATCCAGACAGTATCTCTGAGGCCGTGGAATCTAGAGATCTAGGCAAAGATACAGCCTTTGAAATTCTTTCAATAGATATAGCGGATGTTGACGTTGGTAGAAATGTAGGGGCAGGATTACAAATTGAACAGGCCGAAGCCGATAAATCAATTGCTGAAGCAAAAGCCGCTCAAAGGGTTGCAAACGCTCGTGCACTCAAAGAAGAAATGTTTGCAAAAGAGCAAGAGATGCGCGCCAAATTAGTAGAATCCGAAGCTATGATTCCGCAAGCCATTGGTCACGCAATGCGTGCAGGTAATCTTGGAGTAATGGACTACTACAAACTCAAGAATGTTGAGGCTGATACAGATATGCGTAGCTCAATATCAAAGTTAGGTACTGATCTAGATCTGGATGGAAGTGCTTAATGGAGCTAAATAAAAAGTTTTTGCGAGAGGTGGAGGAATTAATCGATATCGCCCATCAAGCGAGCTCCAAAGACTCGACAACACGCAACCGACAAAAGGCTAGAACAAGTGGCGAGCTAGGCCGGCAAAAAAGTGTAAAAACGTCTCAAAATAAGAAATCAACCAAATCTAAAAGTCGTTTAAACAATATTCAAAAGGCCTTCATACTATCTGAAATTTTGCCTCGGAAATATTGAATCACAGGTAGTTATCCGATGATCGGGAAGAATCGGATAACCGTGCTACTCAATCAAACATATCTTTGACTTTGTCAGTTATTCTATCCAGCAAATCTTTCTCTTCCGGAATTTCTTCGCCAAGTGACTTCGCAAATTCAATAAGTAATTCTTTGGATTTCATCGGTAACTTTTGTGGGGTAAATACTGTTACTGTTACCAATTGATCTCCTTTAGAGCCGGTATGAACATCAGGCACACCCTCTCCTCTAATACGGAAGATCTGTCCCCCTTGAGTTCCCGCGGGTATACTCAACTTCACACTTGAGGTTAAAGTCGGAATTTTAAGAGTACAACCCAATCCAGCCTGAGCAAAACTCAACTTTTGTTCTAGATGAATATTATTCCCGTCTCGCTCAAAAAATTCATGCTCACCAACCCTTATCAAGAGATATAAATCACCTTGGGGTCCACCATTAGCTCCAGCCTCTCCCTCTCGCTTCAGTTTAATTCGATAGCCGTCATCAACGCCCGGCGGGATAGTAACGGAAAGCTTATTAGATTTTTTAATAGTCCCACGTCCATTACAAGTTTCGCATGGATTCTTTATAATCGTACCTACACCATTACAATTGTGACAGGTTGTAGCAATGCTTAAAATTCCTTGGCTTCGTTGTATTTGCCCTGCCCCACGGCAAACCGGACAGGTAACGATGTCACTCTCATTTCGAGCGCCCTTACCATTACAGTCTCCACAAATCTCTGTTCTAGGAACTGAGATATCCATCTTAGTACCAAACACCGCCTCCTTAAAAGAAAGCTCCATTTGATACTGAATATCGTTACCACGACGTGGACGGTTACGACCTCTACCGCCTCCAAAACCAAAAATATCACCGAATCCGGAATCTCCAAAAATACCTTCGAATATGTCGCCCATATCAAAAGACTGATTGAAACCACCAGAGCCACCTTGAAAGGCCGCATGACCAAATTGATCGTAAGCCGATCTTTTCTTCGGATCAGAAAGCACATCGTAAGCCTCTTGAACCTCTTTAAATTTCTTTTCTGCGCCGGAATCCCCAGGATTGCGATCAGGATGGTACTGCATTGCAAGTTTACGATAAGCCTTCTTAATATCTGGCTCAGCTGCTCCCTTGGCTACACCCAGAGTGTTATAAAAATCTTCTTTACTCATCCTCTTGCCTCTTTAAATTCCGGTTAATTAATAAGGGCAGGGAAATAACCCTGCCCTTAAAAATATTTATTTTTCCTCTTCTACTTTTTCAAACTCAGCATCAACAACATTTTCATCCGCTCCATCGGTTGAAGCTTCATCAGCAGCCGCTCCAGCAGCTGCCGCAGCAGCAGCTGCCGCTGGGTCTTGAGCTTGTTGATCTTTGTAAATCGCTTCCCCAAGCTTCTGCGCCTTCTGCATGAAAGTTTCAGTTTCAGCCTTTATCTTTTCAGTGTCATCACTTTGAATAACTTCTTCGAAATGTTTCATAGCATCTTCAAGATCACTGATCTCCTGCTCTGATAACTTTTCCTTATAGTCATTCAAAGATTTACGTGTATTAAATAATAAGTTCTCTGCTGAATTTTTAACATCTACAGCTTCTCTACGCTTTGTATCTTCTTCTCGATACTGCTCCGCCTCTTTGACCATTCGATCGATCTCAGAGTTGTCTAATCCAGACGAGTTGGTTATAACGATAGACTGTGACTTACCAGTACCCAAATCTTTTGCAGTAACATTGAGTACACCGTTAGCATCGATATCGAAAGTTACCTCGATTTGTGGGACTCCTCTAGGAGCTGGCGCTATACCAACCAAATCAAATCGACCAATATGCTTACAGTCAGAAGTCATTTCGCGCTCACCTTGAACAACGGTAATAGAGACTGCAGGCTGATTGTCTGAAGCTGTACTGTAAACTTGAGATTTTTTTGTGGGAATTGTCGTATTACGATCGATGATCTTACTTACAACACCACCCATGGTATCTATACCAAGAGATAAGGGAGTTACATCTAGCAAAAGTACATCTTTCACATCGCCGGACAATACTCCACCTTGAATTGCCGCACCTAATGCTACAACCTCATCAGGATTAACTCCCTTGTGAGGCTCTTTGCCAGTCAATGAATTAACCAATTCTTGCACAGCTGGCATTCGTGTGGAACCACCGACCAAAATCACATCATGTAATTCACTGGTACTAACAGCCGCATCCTTCAAACACTTGAGAACAGGCTCTTTACATCTTTCAGTCAAATCACGAGTTAAATCTTCGAATTTGGCTCGACTAATATCTAAATCCAAGTGAAGAGGACCGGATTGGCCTACCGTCACATATGGAAGATTAATATTGGTCTTGGTAACGTTTGATAATTCTTTTTTAGCCTTCTCAGCTGCCTCTTTCAGACGCTGATGTGCCATCGGGTCTTTACGCAAATCAATTCCGTTGGCTTTCTCAAATTCATCAGCCATGAACTTAATAAGTCGAAAATCCCAATCGTCTCCACCCAAATGATTATCTCCACTAGTTGCCTTTACTTCAAACAACCCTTCAGATAATTCAAGAATGGAAACGTCGAATGTACCTCCACCTAAGTCAAATACCATGATAGTTTTATCACTTTTGTCGGCCTTATCAAGACCATAAGCTAAAGCCGCTGCAGTTGGCTCATTGATGATCCTTTTGACATCAAGACCTGCGATTTTGCCAGCATCGATTGTTGCTTTTCGCTGATCATCGTTGAAGTAAGCTGGAACAGTGATTACAGCTTCAGATACTGACTCACCTAAATAATCTTCAGCGTCAGTTTTAAGTTTAGATAGAATCATTGCTGAAATCTCAGGTGGTGAATATGTTTTACCTTTTACCTCAACTCTAGCATCACCGTTGGAAGCTTTAACAACCTTATAAGGTACTTGCTTAAGCTCTCCTGTTTTTTCGGAGTAAGCGTATGAGTTACCCATAAAACGCTTAATAGAGAATATCGTATTCTCAGAATTCGTAACCGCCTGATTCTTAGCAATTCCACCAACAAGACGTTCATCATCTTTCGAGAATCCAACGATAGAAGGAGTAGTTCTAGCTCCTTCCTGATTAGGGATTACAACTGGCTCACCGCCCTCTAGAACAGCTACACAAGAATTCGTGGTTCCTAAATCGATTCCAATAACCTTACCCATAACAATTCCTTCCTTCTTTAATTTTCAAAACAAACTAAAACTCTGTTTAGTCGTCCCTACTACTCCCCCACTTCTTCGTTGCTGGATTCCGAGGGTTCTTCAACCTCTGCGTCATTTTTCGCAACTTTAACCTTGGCTGGTCGCAGCACTTTTTCCTTAAATTTATAACCTTTTTCAAATACCTGAATTACAGTTTGATCAGCAATATCATCTCTTTCTTCCTGAAAAACTGCCATGTGAAGGTTTGGATCAAAAGGCACACTTTCATCATTAATTATCCCTAGCCCCTCGGACTTAAGAATTTCGTGAAACATCTTGTCAACCTTTTCCAAGCCTTCTCTGACTGATTCAATTGTATCTGCCGTTTTGTTGAACTCAACTCCCCGGGAAACAGTATCCAAAACTGGCAATAGTTTTTCGACAATACTGGAACTTGCAAATTTATGAAAATCTTCTTTCTCCCGAATAGTCCTCTTTCGAAAATTATCGTACTCTGCAGCTAGTCTTAGATGCTTTTCATTAGCCTGACTCAACTCAAGTTCTTTGTTTTCTAATTGAGTTTGAACATCTTCCTCTTCAATTGAATCTTCCTCCAACATATCAGGAGTGACCTCAACAGAAGTCACCTCAGATTCCTCAGTTTCTTCGACTTCTTCAGATTGTTCTTTGTTTTCTAAATCATCTTGAACTTCATTAGCCATAAAATAACCTTTTCAAATAGAGCATCCGAATACATCCGGATTTCATTACACTCTCTGTTATGCAAACTAATTGCCAAAATTTTATGACGATGTTTAAATCTTAGAACTTAATAGAATGCTCCCCAAAAGTCCTATTAACACTAGGAATTTTGGACTTTTTCATAATATTGATCAATGCATCACTTTATTTTTTGACTAATCTTGGGATTTAAAATTTGAAACATGGTTACATTTTGAAACTCGTCAAATTGAATAAGAAAAAATTTGTAGCGAAATTTGCTCTAACTAAAAATTGAATATTTGATTAGTATAAAATCACTCCGTCATAATCGATTCATTGCGGCTCAGAATAACGAAAGGTAAAATTCCTAACTAAAACTTCGATTTGAAACTGTTCTATAAATAACAAAACTCCGAAGGAATAGAATTGAACGCCGTTAAATTACAGTCATACAATCTTGAGACTCAATTATTATACAAAGCAACTTTTAATTAATGATAAATTTGAAAGCCATATCCCAGTAAATATAGATAATTAACAACAACTAATGTTATTCAATAGCTACGAATTTATTTTCTTATTTTTACCCTTCACCTTCGTAATATATTTTTATCTCAATAAAAAGCGTCTGACCAAAATATCACAAGGCTTCTTAGTCTCCTCTTCCCTATTTTTCTACGCCTGGTGGAAGCCTATCTACCTTCCTTTAATACTAATTTCGATGCTTTTCAACTATGGAATTGGAACTACACTTACGAAGTATAAAAATCAGTCAAATGCATCAAAAAAACGCTTACTTACAATCGGCGTTATTGGTAACTTGGGATTACTAGCGTACTTTAAATATTCAGACTTTTTAATTTCGAACTTCAATTTCGTTTTAAGTCTAAATGTCCAATTATTGAATCTAGCACTTCCATTGGCAATATCATTTTTCACATTTCAGCAGATTGCCTATCTAGTAGATTCGTACCGAGGCGAAACCAACGAATACGATTTTCTAAACTATGGTGTATTCGTAACTTTCTTTCCTCAGCTAATTGCAGGCCCAATAGTTCATCACAGAGAAATGATGCCACAGTTTGCAAATATTAAAAACAAAGTTATTAATTTCCAAAATTTGGCAGTTGGATTATTCGTTTTTTCAATTGGATTATTTAAGAAAGTTATCATCGCCGATACATTTTCTTTGTGGGCCACAAATGGCTTTGATAATGCAAAAGTATTAACATTTATTGAAGCATGGGTAACATCATTATCTTACACTTTTCAATTATATTTTGACTTCAGTGGATATACGGATATGGCAATCGGAACAGCCCTACTTTTTAATATTAAACTTCCTATCAATTTCAACTCTCCATACAAAGCCACCAATATTCAAGACTTTTGGAGAAGATGGCACATTACTCTAAGCCGGTTCCTCAGAGATTATGTTTATATCCCGTTAGGCGGTAACAGAAAAGGTAATTACAGAACCTACAACAATCTCATGGCTACATTTGTTATAGGCGGTATTTGGCACGGAGCTGGTTGGACATTTATATTTTGGGGATTCCTACATGGATTAGCTTTAGTTATTCAACGTTTTTGGAATCAATTAGGCTGCAAGTTAAATACAATCTTTGGATGGATTATAACTTTCAACTTTGTAAATATTGCTTGGATATTTTTTAGAGCTACAGAATGGGGAGATGCAATTAAAGTATTAAAAGGGATGTTTGGACTTAGTGGGATTACGTTACCTCCAGCGCTATCAAAACATTTAGCATATCTGAACCAGTACGGCATAGAGTTTACTTTGTCGGGTTCAAATATTGGCTTAAAAACATATACCCCGTTACTTATCTTGGTGGGTCTCATTTTAGTCATAGCATTTAAGAACAGCATGGAGCATAAGGATAATTTTAAAAGCTCTACGATTAATTTCATATTAACCATTTTATTATTTCTGATTTCCGTTGGAGGAATTAGTGAATTTTCTGAATTCCTATATTTCAATTTTTAACCCTAAAATCAAATCTAAGACTTTTGTGATTTTATTTGTCTTAACTACTGCGATTCTTCTATTCGCAGCGTTTTTTTTTAACAGACTTGATCTTGAAATCACACTCAATGACTGTATAAAAAACTATCAGTTAAGCAAAATTGACTCTAATGAATTCAGCAAAATCGACACCTTGATTGTTGGAGACTCTTCAGGTGGAAATAGCATTAACAAAAAGTATTTCAATGAGTTGAGTGGAATGACAAGCGAAAACTTATGCTTGACTGCAAGCTTTGGCATTGTTGGCAGCTTGGGAATTATTAAAAAAGCTTTTAAGGAAAATTCTAAAATTAAAAATGTCATTATCATTCATGCTATCGATATATGGCGGAGACCTTTTCCTAAAGAGTCTATTTTAGAGTTATTCTCAATTGAGGAAAAATTTAAGTACCTTTATCACTCATCCATTATCAACTACTATCTAAATCTTAAAGAAATTCTTTGGAATCTCAAATATCTACTGGGAATTAGCAATCCATACTGGGAACTAGATATTAAAAACGATTATATAAAGCAAAATAAGAGTAAATATTCCAATGGTAAAAAATTTAAAGCAGGAACCAACCTCAACTGGATTAAACTATCAGATGATAAAAGGCGTGAGCTTAAAATGCTAGAAAGTTACTGCTCCAAAAATTCGATTAATTGTATATTTTTGACGGGTCCACTTCATTCTGAAATGTACGAAAATTCAACTGAATTACTCGAATATAAAGCCAGGGTAATTGATCCTTTATTTTCTAAAATCAAAATTTATCCCCAACACGTCTTCCAATACGAAAATCATAAGATGGGAGATAGCTCAGATCATATCGATGTTAAACACAAGAATGAATCAACAAGGGATTATTTCGATCAAATAAAAGCTGACCTCATTTACTGATATTATTAGATATTTATTAATTCAATTAGATAAGACAGAACGCCCAATGAACCTATTAGTGATAAATAGGGCTTCTAATATTCTAAAACTCACTAAATTGAATAAAAAAACCGCGGCACCTAAGTACCGCGGTAAAAATATTTAGGGTTCTATTGAACCGGAATTACATCATTCCGCCCATTCCGCCCATTCCGCCCATTCCGCCTGCGGCTGGAACTGGTGGCTCTTCTTCCTTAATCTCAGTGATCAACACTTCAGTAGTCAAAAGAATAGAAGCGATGGAAGCAGCGTTCTGCAATGCTGAACGAGTTACTTTAGCTGGATCAACAATTCCGGAAGGAATCATGTCACAGTAAACTTCGCGGTGAGCATCAAAACCATAACCATCTTTTTCACCCTTAAGTTTCTCGATGATCACAGCACCCTCAAGACCAGCGTTAGCAATGATTTGACGGATAGGATCTTCTAAAGAACGACGTACGATATTTACACCGTAATTTTCATCGCCTTCAAGAGCGAAATCCTTAAGTGCTGAGATTGCGTTGAGTAGACATACTCCACCACCGGATACGATACCTTCTTCTACCGCAGAACGAGTAGCGGAAAGTGCATCCTCAACACGAGTCTTACGCTCTTTCATTTCGGTTTCAGTTGCAGCGCCAACTTTGACAACAGCAACACCACCGGATAGCTTCGCTAATCGCTCTTGAAGCTTTTCACGATCGTAATCGGAAGAAGTAGCGTCAATTTCACGACGAATCTGCTCGATGCGACCTTTGATAGCATCAGCTCCACCTTTACCCTCTACAATAGTCGTATTATCTTTCCCAAGAACTACTCGCTGAGCAGTACCAAGGTGAGAGAAGTCAGTATCAGCTAGTTTCATTCCCTTATCTTCGGAAATTTTAGTACCACCAGTAAGAACGGCGATATCCTCTAGCATTTCTTTACGACGGTCTCCAAAACCAGGAGCCTTAACAGCCACACAATTGAAAGTTCCACGTAGCTTATTCACAACGATAGTAGCTAGAGCTTCACCTTCAACATCTTCAGCGATTACCAACAAAGGACGACCACTCTGTACAACTTTTTCCAGTACAGGTAGAAGATCTTTCATTACAGATACTTTAGACTCTGTGATAAGAATATACGGATTTTCCAGTTCGGCTTCCATTTTCTCACTGTTGGTAACCATGTAAGGGGAAATATAACCTTTATCAAACTGCATACCTTCAACAGTTTCTAGTGAAGTTTCAATTCCTTTAGACTCTTCTACAGTTATAACTCCATCCTTACCCACTTTATCCATGGCCTCAGAGATGATGTCTCCGATTGCTTTATCACGGGCAGAAATTGCAGCAACTTGAGAAATTTGCTCTTTAGTTTCGATCTTTACTGAAGTAGATCCAATATAGTCTACTACTTGAGCAACAGCTTTATCTATACCGCGCTTAAGAGCCATTGGATTGTGACCAGCAATAGCGTGCTTCAAACCTTCACGTACGATACTCTGAGCAAGCAATGTTGCTGTGGTAGTTCCGTCACCGGCAACGTCGTTAGTCTTGGAAGCAACTTCTTTGAGTAATTGAGCTCCCATATTTTCGAATGCATCCTCTAACTCGATTTCTTTCGCGATAGTTACACCATCATTAGTGATTTGAGGTGATCCAAATTTTTTATCTAGTACTACATTACAGCCTTTAGGCCCCAAAGTTGCCTTTACAGCTTCAGCTAGTTTGTTTATCCCGAGCTCTAACTTAGCGCGGGCATCTTGGTTAAACAATAGTTCCTTAGCCATTGTTCATTCTCCTTCGTTTAATTCAGTTGAAATTGGATGCTTAGTTAACAGCCAAAATGTCGTCTTCACGTACGATCAGATATTTTTCCTCGTTTAGGCTAATTTCGGTTCCGGCATATTCGGAATAAATCACGTTGTCGCCAACTTTTACCTCTAGAGAAACTTTCTGACCGTCAACAGTCTTTCCGCTTCCGACAGCTACAACCACCCCAGTGATTGGCTTGTCTTTTGATGCTGTGGATGGGAGATACAAACCTGATGCAGTTTTTTCATCAGCTTTCTTAGGTTGAATTACAACTCGATCTCCAAGTGGTTTCAGATTAATGCTCATTATGCATGCCTCCTTAATTCTGAAAAATTGAACTGATGCCTCTCACCAGCTCATAGATACGCAGTTTTATTTAACTTTCTCTGTAAAGAAAAAAGCAGGCCAATGAAAAATTAGACTTTTATTTTCAATTTGAAACGTGAAAATCGCTAGAGATCATATTAAATAAAGCTATGATTTTAAACAACTCGATTACTCTCTAGTATTCTATAACTAACCCAGTTATCATGCATTGTGACGTCATTCCCAAGGGGTTATAAATTAAAGTTTTGGAAGAGACTATTTCAGCCTCACTACAATTAATTAATCCGTAAAACTAGTATATTTTGGAAGAAAAAGTTTAAGTTCATAACGGTTTCATTTTGAAACTAGTCAATTATGTCTAACGCAAAGATCATTTTAGTTACCATAATCCATTTTCTTATTTGTATTGCAGGGTTACTGGCTATTCAAGAGATTTCAACTAGTATTAATCAGCTACCTCAAGCATTTCATTGGCTTTGGCTATTTATTTGTGCACTACTAATGCCAACCTATTTAGAGATTAGTAAAGGGCAACTCGAGTGGCAATCAAAACATTGGATTATTCTAATAACTATTATCTTAATGATCCCCATATTACAAGTACCATCAAATGAATTATGGCATCTATCTTCAACATTAGTATTTCTACTAAATCAATTATTAGGGCCAGCTATCTGTGAAGAATTATATTTTAGAGCCAGATTTCAACAATTAACAAGTCAATGGAAGGGCCCCATAAGTCTGGTACTATTTAACGGAATTATATTTTCAAGTGCACATATAATCACCAGAGGATTCGCACTCCTACCTTGTCTGACTTTTTTTCCTGGAGTACTACTTTGGATTATTTACAGCAAAAATAATAATTTATGCACAGTAATACTGTTACATTGGCTGTTCAACGCTAGTTTTTATGCAGTTTTCTATCGTTTAGAGATAATTTTGCCACTTTTTTAGAAAAGATTCTTGTTTAACGGGATTTGAAGTGCTACATTGACCCCAAAATTTTTGCTAACACGCATCACTAAAGGGCTTTCGAGCGTTATTAGTACAAAATAGATGCGATTTCAATTAAATTTGAAGGAGATGTCATGAACAAAAACGAATTGACCAAGCGTATCGCTGAAACTACTCCACTGAACCAAAAAGAAGCTGCTGGTGCAATTGATGCTTTTATCGATATCGTAAAAGATCAACTTGCCAGTGGTGAGAAAGTTCAGCTAGTAGGATTCGGTAGCTGGGAAGTAAAAGAGCGAGCAGCTCGCACAGGTGTTAACCCTCAAACTGGACAGAAGATTGAAATTAGTGCCACTAAATTGCCTAAGTTCACTCCTGGAAAAGCTTTGAAGGATGTTGTAAACGTATAATTTACAAAACATTTGAAAATGCCCGAGGTAACTCGGGCTTTTTTAGTTTAAACCGAGAAAATTTTGCCACTGTTTTCTTGTTCGAAGTCTTCCACCCCATGATTCAATTAACGCCGCAATTATTAAATCAGGAGCGACTTCTTGATTAAGATGATTCATTAATTCGGAAGCAACATGGTCTTCTTCTTGTCTCATCTCTGAAAGAATTCCTGATATCCGAGAAAAGCAAACCTCAAGGTCAAGCCAAGCTGAGTTTTTGAATTTATTCACAGTCATTAAACAACTACAAAATACCGCTAACTGATATTGACTCCGAAATTTATTAATCCAAGATTCAATCAATCCTGTATTCAAACTTTCGCCTTGTAATCTTGATAACCACCAATCCTGCGTCTCATTGATAATTCCTGCAAATACTTTATTATCAGTAAAAGCTAACGTATCCATATCCGTCTGAGAAGAAATACATACGTAGAAAATAGCTTTACAGGTGCTTAACTGCGCCTCTGGAAAACACTGAATGAAATTCTGTTCAATTATCTTTTGATTCTGTTCAAACCACCTTATTCCACTCAATGACTTTGATAGTAAATCATCACAAATACTTGGTAGACAATTGAAGTATTGCAAATCATCAATTACAGATCCTACGCGATAATCTACAATCCATTCACTTAAAAGAAGATTTAAGGCCTCTGAATCGGCAGGTATTTGAGGCATCAACTCCGAACCTAAAATCTGACTAGGCACTTTTTGTTTACACAAACACAACCGCAGAAGGTCCATTAAGTCTTCAGATTCCTTCTCAATCTCTCCGTAGCAACTTAGATTAAAAGAACCTTGATTCTCAGAATTGTCGATTTCTTCGCCTAATCTCAGCGAATATAATGTATGTTGAAATCCAAATGGTCTCTTAGTTAAGAAAACTTCAAGACTATCAAGATTTCTGAAATGCTCAATTTGGATACACAATTCATAGTTAACAATTTTATACACAAATGTGGACTCAGAGACTTCATTTAGCTCTCCGATTAATTCAATATCGTAACCTTCAATAGCTCTTTTTAACTGATCTAACGATCCACAAAAACTAATTTTGAGATCTCTTGGAGGCAGATTATTAATAAAAAAACTATGAAAGTTTAATCCCCTTAAAAAACAGTCTAGGGTCCTAAATCGTGGCAAAGATTGATAAAAAAACTCAACAAATTCATCTAACGATATTTTTTTATTTTGCTGCATCAGTTATCACCATAATCATGGTTTTTCAACTGATTTATTTCCTCTTCGGATAACGAATTTAGTCTCTCCTGAATTTGTCGATTATGCATCAAATTGTCGCACATTTGATAACAGTTCATTTTCTTGAAATAAGGATGACTTTTCTTTTCATGTAGCGCTAAATTTCTAAATTCATTGTAACTGTTGGAATGCCATGCAGATTTAAACGAGGATTGATGAATATTTCCCATAGGATAATCAACTCCACGACAGCATGGTGCCACATCACCAGAAGCCGTGATTCTTGCAAAATGCCAACCCATATAACAAGGAATTTCATCAACACTTGCTTCGTCATATTGAATTGTATCAGATACTTTCAACCGTGCTTCGAATCCATTTAGATTATCCCAAATTATTTCAGGATTGTGCATGTAGAAGCGCGCCTTGAGTTGCTCAACCTGTTCTAAAGCTTTGTTTTTCTGATCAGAACTTAATAGTAAGCTTTTCGTATCCGGCATAGCGTCTACTAAGGTAAAGTAAACTGACTTAGCTCCTAAATTACGACCCAGATCACCCATCTTGGCAATCTCATGATAATTATGACAGTTAATGACATTAAGAAGATGTAAAGAGGGAGAAAAACTTCCGGATCTCAAACGCTTAATAGATTCTAGAATTCTGTAAAACTCACCATTCTTGGCCTTTGGATGCACCCTTAAATAGCTAGCTTCGGATGCTGCCCAAATACTCAATGCTATCTCATCCACTCTCGTTTCCTTCAAGAGATCTACCCATTTATCGAGGATAATGCCATTACTTGTAATTGCTAACCATATATTATGGCGTTTGACAGCTTTGACAGCTCTCTCAAATTGCCTGTAGAGTAAGGGCTCGCCACCACCCGTGAAACGAATTCTTTTGACTCCTTTATGTGCTAAATCCGCAATCATTGATTCAAAAGCTTCAATCTCGATTTCTTCTTTATACCATGCCTTCTCAGGCTTATTTTCTGAGGCCAACATCGGCGAATAGGTCCAACAGGCTATACAATTTGTATTACAGCGATTCGTTAAATCAATTACTACATGCCTCGGCCCCTCAAAAACCTTTTTCTGAAGAATACCTGCTAAATCCCTATTATCAATGTAAAAGCGTGAATCCATTTACAACTTTTGATTCGTTAAATTCAGATATGCTCTATATGAGTGTAAAAAACCCTGCTCTACAGGATTCAACTCTTCCAGACGCTTATGCATATGCTGGTTACGTGCAATATCATCACAACTCTTATAGCAACCACAACTAACGTCAGCATCATTACCAATCAAAGAAAAGAAAGCGTCTTTCTTCTCATAAACTTGAGTCTTTTTACGGAAATACTTTTGTCTGTTGGAAGACCATATATCCTTAAAGGATTGATGATATATATTACCGATTGGAATTCTATGAGACTTTAGGCATGAGTTTACATCTCCGTCGGGCATAATTCGGGCAAAGATATGACCAATGTAGCAAGGGAACGACTCGATTATATTTTTATCATGTTCTCCAAGATTAGAATCCGATGAAGATAAGCGACGCATGAAACGTTCGAACCCAAATAAAAGAACCTTATCCTTATATCGATTTCCACGTGCCTCACTCCAAACCTTCTCGCACTGATCAAAAAGCCAAGACCGTTCATCCTCTGAAAGTAAAAGCTGATCTGTTTTACCAGGTATAGTATCAACCAAAGTAAACTCTACACTTTCACAATTTGTATCCACACAGAAATCTAACATATTGTAAAAGTCTCGATAATTTAAACGAGAAATCACATGATAAACCTTACAATATGGACGATCGGTCTTGATTGAATTCATATAGGCAATACCCTTTTTAACCTTATGAAAATCTTTTGGACCCTTATTGGGGTGGGTGCGGGAGTATGCTTCTGGAGTACCCGCCCACATACTTAGAGTAAAATGATCAATCCCAAGGTCCAAAATTCGCTTAATCTTCTCTTCAGTGCACATTCTTACAAAGTTAGTATTTACATAAAGAGTCATATTTAAGTCTTTTATTGTCTGCCATACATCAAAAATTTGAGGATGCATAGTGGGGTCTCCTCCACCAGCCATGTAAATTTCCTTAGTACCAATCGCAGCCATATCCTTCAATGAACGCTGAATTACATCTACCGGTATTGTATCTCTCTTAGATGCTGGATCGATCAGTAAATCCTCTAACATTGGAGAATTAGACCAGCAAGCAACACAATCATTATTACACAAGTTAGTAACATCAAGCTGAACCAACTGTGGCCCAATGAATGAGTCCGTCTTTGACTTAATCCCCGCCATGCGCTTGTAGTCGTCTAATGTACTGATTAATTTAGTAGTCGGGGTATCTTCAAAGCTTACCGACTTAGACTTGGCAAAGAAGAACTTTTTGAGATTTTCGGCCTTCAAAAATACGAAACGCTGAGCCAGCTTTTTTTTTTGACCTATCCCCAAGTGATAGGCTTTTATTAGATTTTCCGCTGTGACCGTCCAGTTAAAGCGCTCCAAAGACCTTTGCCTAGCATTATGCTGCAACTCCTCCTTTAGATCACCATCACGAAGAATTCGTAAAACTCCACTTGCTAAAGCTCTCGGATCACCAGGTCTTACTAGTAAACCAGCTTTTCCATTGTCTAGCATCTCGCTAACTTCACCGACTTCAGAGGCCACTATCGCTCTGCCTGCAGCCATATACTCACAAATTTTGAGCGGCGATTTAGTACGAACTTGAGGAGTATCTTCAAATGCAGCAACACAAACATCACTTGCCTTTAAGAAATAAGGTACTTTGTCGTGCGGTACAGATCCTGTAAATATGACATCATCTTGCAATCCAAGTTCCTCAGCTTCTTGCATCAGATTTAAAAAGTTTGAACCATTACCAACTACAAAGAATGTTGCCAGCAAGCCCTCACTCTTGAGTATCTTAGCCATCTGTAAAAATAAAGAACAATATTGAGCTCCATGTAGTTGACCTAGATACGTGATAACTGGATTTCTTAAATCATATTGACTTTCGATAATCGACGTATCCAAATTTTCTGTCTCAAAACGCTGCGGATCGCCCCCGACAGGTGCTTCAAAAACATGTGTGTGGCTTTTACCCATTTTCAACGCTTTCTCCCAAAGAGATTTAGAGGCCACACTCACAGTGTCTACCAAATAGGGTATTGAACGCTCAATACGAGCAATATAGTGATACCAGTAATCGTCATTCGGACTAGAGTTTCTAAATATTTCAGCCTCCCAATCATCCCAATCATAATGAACAGGAGTACCAGTAATAGCTCCCGCTAATATTGATGGAATTGAAACATACGCAAAGCACTTCTGGAAATGAATTACATCTGCCCAAGCTGCCAGTTCAATCATTCGCTTAGTTTTCATAATGAGAGTTCCCGCATGTCTGATCATGGGAATCGTCTTAAATGAGAACTCTTGCCTTCTCTTTTCGATATCCGGTTCCGCATGAGGGTTCTCTAGGTGATAAACCACACGCACTTCGTGTCCCATCTTAGTTAACTCATTAGCTAAATAAGTTATGCGCACCGTCCATGGCTCTACAGGGCTATAAATATCGTGAGGATGTACCATTAATATGTTCATACTTTATCCCTATGCTGTGCTTATAGTAGGTAGGAATTTCTGGAGACCATAACGTTGAATCCATTGTTCCATTTCACCGTTGAAATTAGTATTATCGCAGCTTTTGCAAAAATCGTCGATTAGTAGTCCGTCATTAAATAATTGTTTATTTTTAGCTCCGAAAT
Source organism: bacterium (assembly GCA_036339875.1). Lineage (GTDB taxonomy): Bacteria > Muiribacteriota > UBA6191 > UBA6191 > UBA6191 > JAYZAC01. Next base: position 21,524 of record JAYZAC010000060.1, read on the forward strand.
TGATGTCTCTAGCAGAACTACGATAGTTGGCATACTGTTCGGATCTCCAAAAGTCCTCAAAACTACCAACATCCTTTGCCTCTCCCACAATCTTGTCTCCGCAACAGAAACTGTAATCCTCACTCAAATCCATATACGAAAAGTTCCAACCAACCAAACAGCGTCTTTTAGAGTGAAAGTAACCTGACCAGTCTCCGCTAGAATCTAAATTATTGATTTCTTCATCCATATAATCATCAATTTTAATCGTTAATTTATCCTGATAATCCCTTAAAACCTTGAACTGTTCTCTAACTTGCCTAGCTTGCTCAGGACTAAGACACAAATGGCGGGACCATGGACTTGGGTGAACTAGCTTATACCAAACTGTATCAAAGCCATACTCAATACCTGTAAAGGCCATGTCAAGAACCTCTTGATAATTGTCCGAAGTGATTACATGAAGAAAAATTGTGAAGGGTTTAACAAACTCCTTACCCGTCTCCTGAATTAGTTTGCGACGTCGATAATTTAAATACTTAAAATTGTCGTAAAGCTTTTCATAACCTTTACGACTCATCATAGGATGAGTCGCTTTGTAAGAATCAAAACTGACACCCGATACCGAAATCGTAATATTGTCGACACCATTATCAATTATCAGATCGACCAATTTAGGTTTTAGAACTAAACCATTAGTACTAAAGTTCAATCCTAATCCACGCTTTTTAACTTCAATTACCAACTGTTCAAACATTGGATGGATTGTTGGTTCACCACCACCCACTAATAAAACCTCCTCAACCATTAATTCTAGGGCATCGTCTAACGTTTCGCGAATTCTATCCAGTGACAAAAATGAATCTTTGTACGCTGGTTCCGCCTTTTCGGGATCACCAGGATTAATCGCAGAGTGACGTCGGCAGTAAACACAATCCAAATTGCAGCCATAACTAATATCAAATAGCATTCTTTTCGGACCAATAAAAGTTGTATTACAGACGGCCCCCAAGGCCCTTAGAAAATCTGGAAAATCTTTTTTAGAAATTGGAGTATCAATTACATTTACGAGATCTTTAATAGATGAAGATAATCGAACCTTATCTGGAAGTTGTTTATAAAACTTTTCTTTGAAGCTGACTTTTGAACTCGCAAACTTATGTATTATTGAACGCGGACTAGGATATTTCTTCTTAAAAAAAGGTTTGAACAAGTCTTTCAAGTCTTTGTATGAAGAACTTAAATTACTCATTAATACTATCCTTTAAAGGCACTTTTAATCCCTTTATAAATACGATAAATAAGTCTAGACTGAATTGCATTTAATTCACCTCTTAGTTTATCGCTCTGCTCTAAAAAATCTTGTCGTTCGCCTCTCAAAACTTCTGTCTCAGACTCTAGTGCTGATATTGTACATACAAGTTTACTATGTTCCGCGCGTTCCTGCTTGTGAAGTTCCTTCATACTCAGCAATTCCGATATTATTTCTTTATTAGAATTATCTAAGCAGGCTGCATGCTCCTGTAATCGCTCCAACTCTTTTCTTAGGTTCTCGTTATCTTTAGATTGACTTACAATTTGCTGCTTATGCTCATTTAATAATTTCATCAATTTTGAATGCTCAGTACTCAAATGTTTTATTTCTGATACTGCCTGCGCAGATTGTTCTCTTCGATGAGTAAGCTCTTCCAGTAAATCTGCTTTTTCGATCTCCAGCTGCTTACTAAACTCAACTAATTCTGTATGTTTTTCGGCTAATTCAACCAGCTTCTGATGTTCATTACGAGCAGCCTCACACTCATCTTTGAGTTTATTTATGATCGTCAATTGACTATCACTGCGAGACTCTAGAAGAGTCACATAATTACCCAGCTTATCAATTTCTTGCATTTGGGAGTCACTTCGAGACTCCAGCACAATAATATAATCACTGAGCTCCTGAAGTTCCGATGCCTGCTTATCAAAATTTTCCTGTAATAAGCGTAAATCAGCTATGCGAACATTTAGTTCTTCGAAGGTACTTGAATTAACCTTTTCTAATTCCCCTATGTAATCAACAGACTTTTGATGATCCAGCTCTATTTTTGAACGTAGTTCTCGTTCCTTATATAGTAAAGCGTTCGATTCCTCCAAATCTTTGCTTCTTTCGCGTAAATTTGCTCTTTCAGTTTTAAGCAAACCACTCAGACGCTTCTGCTCTTTTTTAATATCATCTAGCTGGCGATTACGCTCTAAAGCGTAATCGCTTGTCCGATGATTAGTTTCTACAAGCTTTAGATAACGCTCCAACAGCTTTTGCTGCAGAATTGGATTTAATTCAGACATTATGCTTTCCCTATAAACTTAAATCTCGATACAAGTTCGTATTATTTACAAACCGAAATGCGCAGTTCTGACAAGGCTCTGGATAATCTCCACTCCCTAATCTTGCTTTACGAAATTTTTGCATTGAAGGCTGATTCCAGAGTTTTGAGAAAGAACCACCAAAATCCAACAATTTACCAAGACTAAAGCGATGGCCATGCCCGTGAAAAATAGCCGAACAGCAGGCCATAAGTTCACCATTACTAAGCATAAAAATCATATCTAAAGGCTGGTTACAGGGCAACTCATGCTTTAAAAAATTGGGGAATTCAATATTTATTCTAAATTCTCGCTGCCATGACTGAATATCAGTATACACTTGATGCAGATGCCTCAAGTGGAACAAACTCTCCTCTTTCCGTGAAAAGTCATACATTTTTTCAGGAAGTAAATTAATTTTTGTAACAGAATAGTTACTTAAAAAGCTCAAAGTATCAGGAATACTATTATGAGTTGCCTTATTCCAGACTAAATTGACCTCCACATCAAAAGGCCCTTGCCATGCTTTAACACCCTTTGACAACCCGGCTCGGTATTCACAAAGGTTTTCTAACTGATCCGAAAACTTTGAGAACGAAATTTTGCGATGCTTCTCATACACATCTCCCACACCATCCATGCTCAAAATAATAGTATTAAACTCATGTAAGCAATCAGTATGTTTATTTAGCAAAGTACCGTTGGTAATCATGGAGATTTTTAGGTGCTCATCCTGTCGAAAAAAACTTAAGATCTCTCTAAATTCAGGATGAAGAGTTGGTTCTCCGTATCCCCCAATCAGAAGCTCACTAAAGTATGGAATCAGCGGTCCTAATTCGTCTAGGGTCGATTTTTCTAAGAATCGTGGTTGATTCAGACTTTTGTCCCAATACGAATGCCCACACGACAAACACTTCAGATTACAACTATTCGTCAGCTCTAATTGCAAAACCATTGGTTGTGATTGAAATTTAGAAAACCTGAGATCTCTTTCGAGAAAGTTTAGTTGGCTATTACGAAATGGCCTAGAGCGTCTAAGCTGACTTAGATAGCCCAGCAAGTTTTTTATTTTGTGCCACCATATCTTCATAAATCTTACGGAAAATCTGCATTTTACTCATTTCGAATAACTTATCACGCTCGAATTCATTCAATAGCGCGATGTGCTCCAGAAAAGAGTCTCTAGACATTTTATTCAACATGAAGTCGACATACAAACTTGTAGATTCTCTATACTGCACTTTTAACTTCCCTGCTTGTGCATAGATGTCTTCCTTGTCATCTATTATTATAGTAAAACTTACTAAATACTGTTACCCGTCACTAAATAGAGTATCGGTAAAATCTACACCAGTAGGTCAGAAGTATCATTACACCAATTAATAAATTTCATCAAGGCTGGACAGAACTACTCCCTAATCCCATAAACTTCTTCAAGTCCGAGTTCTCTCCATGCATCAGGATGAAAAACATTTACATCACCACTACCCATACGAATACGGCCAGCTCTACTGGAGTACTGAACTGTTTGAATCAATTCGCGGCTTCGCTTACCTGAAATTGTATTCACCCTGTAAAAACCCACTGTCAAACCAGAAAGAGGTTTTCGATCTAGAATTTTATCTCCCTTGGGAAGAGATGAGTCCACGATCGTCTCCATATCGGCATACTGAACCCGTCTGAATGCTTCTGTAATTTGACCGATACTCGGACCAGATAAACACGTTCTGAATTCTATTTTAACTTTGGAATAAGGCTTATCTAGTTTAATACTTAGCATAAGAGGCTGATCAAGGGAATTATTAAATACGAAGTCTTGGCCATTACCTAACGCAACATCTAATCCAGGTTTAACATGTTTAATTGTAGGAAGAAAGTAAGCATGATTATGATGCGTCTGAACCTCTATACCCAACTTTAAAACCATCTCATAGATGGATGAAGCAATCTTTTCTAAGCCATAAAAATCGTTCCATTCAACTCCTTCAACATTAAGAAAGGGCGACTGAAAATCTCCGAGTCTCACTCCGCTGCTCGATATCCATGCTAAAAAAGAAAATCTGTCTCCTGGATTTAATACTACCTCTAATTCATTCAGTAATAATTCGGCTAAAATCCAGTAAGCTCGGTGCTCTGGTTCAATCTGTAAAGTACTTTTAACAAGAAGCGTATCGAATTTTGCAACATCTTGGATAACTTCCTCTTGACTGCCCCATCCACCAGCAATTGTGAACCTTCCCTCTGCTTCACCCAATATAGATTTCTCCAAAGCACTGAAAATATTTGAAAAATCAGGCGTCCAGCTGGTTTTGACAATCCGACCTTCTTTTAGCCTAAATTGAGGAGCCTCTCGCTGAGAAAACCTGCGCTCTAAACCACGCATCGTTTTTTTATGATTCAATCTATAGGGAAGCTCAAAATTATTTTTCTCATATGACAGTAAAAAAAAGTCCTTAACATGAGTAAACCAATTTCGACCACGAACTTGTTTGAGATAATTGTCTCTTAAAGCATTAGTATCAACCTCGACAAAATAATCTTTATCTAGCTTTAGAGTTTCTAAACGACCTGTGACTTCAACCACTGCTTGTTTTCTCTCAAAAATGCGTAAATTTAGTTTAGATAGCTCAACCAATCTCTTAAAATTAAATCCACTAATATCTCTAGATTTATAATAAGTTCCAGAGGGTAAACCCTCCATCGCTAAACCATGCCCCATCACGTAGAAGAATGCAGTCAGAAGAATCAGACATTGCAAGAGTAGTAATTTCGCAAAAAAACTTCGCATGTTTTATATTTGATCTATTTAGTACCTCGGGGAACGTGTGTAATAGAGAAACCGCAAGATATAGAGTATACAACCAATGCTAGTAACAAAAACAACCACGCTATCGCGATAGTGAAACTATTTTCATAAAAAAAGATATTATTCCATAGGAAGCCTGCGCCATTCCACCAAGTTAGAAGAGCAAACCAAAAGAAAAAAGACATGACTAGTCCAATTAGAAGTTTTCCGCTAAATAATTGAGCAAATCCAGGTAATATAAAATTAAGCTTTTGTACCATAGCCCACATAGATTCTTGGCGCTCTTTCTTAAAGTTAAGTAATCCCTTCTTACGCCTAGCTGGACTTTCGAAACATGCGCTACAAAGTGGTTCACCATTTAAGATGGATTGACAGTTACCGCATATTTTAGCATCACAAAAACGACAAGATGTGATGACAATATCCATTTTGTCACGTAAGAAAATTAACACTCCGATAAGCCCACCACCCATGAGAAACCACCCTAAAAATAATAATAAATTTGCACTAAATTTACTTTCATAGATCCCAGAGAAAAATGTGTTGTGACGATCTATCCCCTCTTGTAAAAAAATAGGAGCATAAATGGCTTCACTCTTTTTGGTATGCTTCAAATAACGGTCTACTCCTCCATATGTAGATTGATCTTGGCGACCGATCCAACCCAAATAATTACTGGCGGATTTCATCTCACCCTTCAATTCATATACTCTTGACAAATTATACAAAACCTTGTCATGAATCGGGTTTAGATTCAAGGCTTTAGTCAAATGTGGTAGAGCTGCATCAAGCGAACCCTGTCTAGCATAACTAATTCCTAAATTATTTAGAGCCGCAAAATGATCTGGCTGCTCCTCTAAAACTTGTTGAAAACCTTGTATAGCAAGCTTCATTGAAGATTCAGTGTTCATTAATATTAAGGCCATCTGAAAACGTGCATCAACGTCCATTGGATTACGTTTGAGTCGCTTACTGTACTCTTGCTTAACCTCATCAAAATCACCTTCTTGCATCTTTGCCCAGGCGGAGATTTGCCTAATATTATTTACATAACCAACCTTAAAGATAAACGGTAGAATAATTAATAAAACAGCACCTAAAACAAATACAATTTGCTCAAAATCATCCATGAAAGTCCATAATATGATTGGAATAAAAATCACCAGGCCAGTAGGAAATAAAATCAAAAGGAATCCAACTAGAAAGGTCATGATGGGAATCGAATAACTTCGCTGACCAAAGAGTTCATCCACTAAATGTTTTAATTCTGCCTGATTTTTTACAACAATCAATGCTGAAAAACATAGAAGTACTAAAAACATTGCCCAAAGAATATTTAGACCGATATCCGCCCAAAAAACTTCACTGTAGACAGGCACAGCTATCAGTTTCATGAAAAATGCTTGAGCGTGTTGAATAACTCCACCGGAGCCTGATTTCTCTATAAGACTAGACTCAATAGTCGCTAAATCTTTACTGTAAGGATGAAATCTAAAGCCATATTTGATATAACCTCTGGCCAAATCTAATCGATTATTTAATATAGATTCATGAGCCAACTTAGAGGCATGAAGG
>JAYZAC010000061.1:0-12053 GCA_036339875.1 bacterium
TGGGCAAGTATGATGATTCCTGGGATGATGTTTATAGTTCCTCAATATGTCATTATCACAAAGCTAGAATGGGTTAATTCTCTTCAGAGTATGATTATTCCGCATGCTGCAAACATTTTTGGCCTATACTTGATGAAGCAGTATATCGAACAGATTCCCCATTCCCTTTTCGAGGCTGCAATCATCGATGGAGCGGGAGAGTTAGATTTGTTTAGAATTATCATTGTTCCTTTGACGATGCCAATTTTGATGACCCTGTTTCTAATGACTTTTTTAGCGCAATGGTCCAATTTCCTATGGCAATTGATTGTTAATACTCCTGATTCGGCAATGATGACTCTACCTGTCGCTTTGAGCTATCTAAAGGGTCAGCATAATACTGACTGGACAACCTTGATGGCAGGTTCAGCTGTTATGCTTGTGCCAATAGTGATCCTATTTCTTGCAACGCAGAAGTATTTTGTAGCTGGTATGACGGCAGGAGCTGTAAAGGAATGAAGCACTACAGAGTAATTACAAATCCTTTGTTCTTCCTTCTTCTGTCAGTTTCTATGCTTGGTATGATTCTCATGCTCTTGTCCGTGACCGATTTTCAGATTACTGATGACACCATTATAGATCTAGGTAAGCATCGTCTTGTAAAGAGACAGTTAGAAAATAATAAATCTATTTACGAAATTGTGGAATCTTCGCAGACTGAAGATTTGGATGCCAGTTCAAATGGTAAAAGTGATGAAATTAATCGATTACTCCAACGAAAAAAACCAAGTACTTCGGAGATATCTGGTTTACGAGGTGATTCATCAACAGTAGACCCCCTCACCTCAGGTCAAGCAGAATCCCCTACCTCGTCGAAATGGAAACTAGCTCAGAATTCCTCATCTGTTCAGGGTGACTTTATTGTATCTAAGTCTTTTACTTTGGTTAAAGCAACTGAAGTATTGCAGAAAACTCAGGAGACCAAGAGTGAGCATCCAAAGAATTTCGAAAATTTAGATAATGCCTCCAGAGACGTTCATAATGAACTTACAGAACCTCAGCAATTAAAGGTTTGGGTAACATATAACGATGAGCAATTTCGTGTTTATCAACGTTTAGTTAAAGATTTTGAGAATCAACATAAAGTGGAGATAAGTATATCTAGAATTCCTTTTCAAGGCCAAGGTGAGAAGATCATGTACGCATGTAATTCACGAAGGGCGCCCGATATAGCTCGTATGGATATTGGGTTGATTCCAAAATTTGCAGCAGGCAAGGCTTTAATGGCTCTTGATGATTTAGGCTTGAAGGAGTTTAGCTCAGAATTATTGGATGCTGCTCTTGATGCTGGGCGAGTTTTTCTCCCCGGTATTGGGTCTCGTAGTTATGCAGTACCCGATGAGTTTACGACTCTAGCTCTTTATTACAACAAAGAAATGTTTACTAACGCAGGACTGAATCCGAATAAACCTCCTGAATCTTGGCAAGAATTCATAGAGTATGCAAAAAAACTTACCAAAGATTTAGATGCAGACGGAAAACCTGAACAGTATGGATTTGCAATGCAAATAACACCTTGGTGGTCAATGCCTTTTCTTTTTAGTTTTGATGGAAACGTTTTAGATGAAAAAACTATGCGCTGTAAATTGGGCGAAAAAGGTGCAATTAATGCGCTTAAATTTCAAGTGAGTTTGTCAACCGAGCATAAAATTGAAGGTGGTGCTTGGAGATCTGGAGCAATTACTCCAGCTATGGGTTTTAAGAACAAAATCTATGCCATGATTCTCAATGGTCCATGGAATCTTAGGTCTTTTCGAGATGCAGATTTACAATTCGGCGTGGGGCTAATTCCTGGTAATCCATCTTTGGGTATTCGTTCCAAGACGAATGTAGGTGGAAATGCTAACGTTATTTTTAGATCAACTAAAAGTCCAAAATTAGCTATGAAATTTTTACGTTACCTATCCTCGGCAAAGGTTCAAAGTATTTGGATGGAAGAATTAGGGGCAATACCGATTAATAAGAAAGCACACACAATGGCACTTCAGAAAAATACGGTAGATACGGAATTACTTAAATTCATGGAACAAGCTGAGTATGCGGAAAGTCGTCCAAAAATACCAGGTTACGACAAAATTGACCGTATAATTACAAATGAAGTTGAGACGGCTTTTAGCGGTGATAGGACTCCTGAAGAGGCTATGCTAAAAGCTTGTGAAACAATAGAAGATACAGTTCTGAAGGAGCTTAAATTAAACTAATGTATAGGATTCCGAACCAATTTTCCCAAGAATAAGTAATTAGACTTTATTTGATAGCAAGTGAGTCGATAGAGAATAAAAAGTAAGGGAGTATTACATCCATGCGGATGCTTATTATTACATTCATATTATCAATTTTAGTCTCGCTAACAGTGCGAGCAAATCCTTTCGAAAAATTAAAACTAGAGCCTACATTATTTCAGTTGCAGAGTTTAAAGTTTAATTCCAAGCAGAATACTGGGATACTTTCAGAATATGTCCTGCGTGAAATGCAGAATTTTCCGGGGGTTCATGGTCTCACTCTATCTAATTTAATCTACTACGAGAAGGGTTTATCTCAAAAGTCTGAAATTGCTACTACTGAAACCTTAGAGTATATGGTTTTTGAAGGTAAATTAGAGAAAAGATTAAATACAGACGAGCAATTACTTATCCAAGGTTTTTACATAGGCAGTAATTTGTCCAAGTATGCAAAAGATGTCGATTTATTGGAGCGTTTTTTAAGCGCATCATTGGATGTGAAGAGGGCTGCTTGGGTCCAATTAGTTGGAGTTTTAGTAAGTCGCGAAGCTGAAAATTTAAATCTTCTAAAGGATAAAGCGAGACCAAATCTAGATAATGTTTTGCAACGGGCAAGTTCTCGTAAGGATTCGGATGCTTTCTTCCATTTTGTATTAGGTCATTATTATTTAGAGCAATTAAGAGATGAAGAGATTAATCCCTATCGCAGACTGCGACTTGTGGCGGCGGCTTTTGAAGCCTCTAGGACACGAGACCCTCGTAACAGGAGTTTATTCACCAGTATAACGTCTAGCTATATAGAGTTACATGAAGAGTTACATGAGGCTGGAATCCCGCAACCATTTGAATTTGAAGAACTAGTCTTTCGTAGAATAATTCTTTTAGATCCTCGAAATCCTTGGGCTCATAACAATTTAGCATATTTATATTGTCAACATAACGTTGAGCTAGTAGAAGCCTTGAGAGAGGCTCGCATAGCGAATCATCTGGAGAAGAACAATCCTTATTTAATGGATACCCTTGGTTGGGCTTTATACAAGAACAAAATGTTCAAAGAGGCAGAGGAAGTTCTTCAAAAAGCTATTGCTATAAATCCTGAACTTCCTGATATCCATTTTCATTTGGCTACAGTTTATTATGATATGAAGAAGTTTAAGAAATCGATTGAGTCATTTAAGAAGACGACTGAATTGGATCCTGATAGTTCTTTGGCTCTAAACAATTTGGCATATTTGTACAGCGAACTTGGTATTCATTTGGAAGATGGCCTAAAACTAGCTAAACGGGCTATTGCCATGCAACCAGATAATTCTGCCTATTTAGATACTATGGGCTGGCTACATTACAAATTGGGTAACTTTTCGGAGGCTGTGAAGTATCTTAAGCAAGCAGCAGAATTAGATCCGGATTCTGCCGAGACCCAGTATCATCTCAGTCAGGCCTATCTTAAAATTGGAGGAACGGATCAGTCGGTCAAATATTTGCGGAAGTCAATGAAGTTAAACTCTTCGGGTGATGCTATTGTTGAAAATACTAATAATAAGAATCTAAGTTTTATGATTCTTATGAATTCAATTCAAGAGGCTAGGGATAAGTATTTGGCTATGCCCGATGTTCCTAAAAATCGCACAAATTTAAAGGTCTTTTACGATCAACTAATTTTTCTTGCGCAAAGTATTGGAGATTTAACATTAGTCCAGAAATTTGCTTTAGAACTTCAGAATTTCCCCGAAAGAGACCCCGCTTTGGATGCAAAAGAGATACTAGTTGACCACGATCACGATGACGAACATGATCATAGTACAGAAAATAGCCCGTTGGTTTCCGCAACAATAGTTCCCGTTTTAAAGAGCAATTTAGAGGTCATGGATATCAACATACAGAGGTTTTTTCCAAAAAATACAGACTTATATTTAGAATTTGGTCGTCGAAGTCTATCTTTTGTAATCTCTAAGATTTTGAATAGTGAAATTCTAAGTGAATCTCGTAAAGATTATCCTCTACCGCTTGAAAACTCTTCACTAAATGATATTATTCAACAAAATATTCCCCAAAAGCTTGCAATACATATTGGCAAACCGAGCTCTGAATTGAAGACGCAAATTTATGCGGTTGCAAAAGTAGATCAAGTCAGGGAAAACAATTTATTGACTGGCTTGCGTGGGTTGAGCTTTGCTGAATTTGCAGTTCCATGGATAAATGAGCAATTCCAATTAAGTGAAGTATCTAGAAGAATTTTCCACTTAAAAGGGAAGCAATTTAATCTTTTTATACTTCTTAAAAATGAACACTTGATCGTTAGTAATTCATTAATCGCTATTCGCGGCCTTCCTTACTCTACTGAAAAGTCTTTAGAATCAAATGATGCTATTACAAAATTGAAGCCTAATGTGGATCAAGCTGCTCTAATTTTTTGTGGAAATCTTTCGGTTTTTAATCATATTAAAGATGAATCATTACTAAAGTTATTTCGAAATGATACGCAGGGGATGAAGGAGTGGTTTGATAAAGTAACTAAGTATGTTTCCGTTGTTACTTTGAAGGATTCCAGACTAGAAGAGTTCGAGATAGTATCTTTCAAAGATGCTCAGGATATTCCCCTCTTTCAAGAATTACTTGAAAAAAAATCAAAGTCATTAAAAAATGATTATTTAAAAAATAGCGGAGTCGCCCTAGACTCGGAAATGCAGGTCAAAGAAGACCAATTGGAGATTAAAACGAGAGTAAATGACCTAGATAAATTTCTAGGATATTTTCTGAGATTTCTGAAAGATGAAGGGCAAAAACTTCTCGATAAGCAAAATAAGAATGGAGAGGAACAATGAGTTCGAAGCCTAAAGTTAATATTCAAGATCAATTAATGTATCAAGCGCGTAAAGAGCGATTAAACTTAAAAATATATTTGATGCGTGGCCTTATGTTACAGGGAAAAGTTGTCAGTTATGATCAATACTCTATTTTGATTCAAGGAATGGGTCGCTACCAACTGATTTTTAAACATGCAATTTCCACTGTAGACTTTCCTGAAGGGATGGTGCTGAAATCATCTCAAGGTAAGGACGATGAGTCGGTAGAAGATAAAGAGTAAATTGATTTATTAGAATGCAACTAACATACGCCTGGACACCATTTTGATCGGTCATAGCTCTGAAATTCTGCGTTGTAAATAGACCGTTTAAGTGAGGGCTCCAGAGCGCATAGATATTTTCTGATGACTTGATTATAGTACCTTGATACGTCTATTACAAATGAAGTTCAGTACACAAGAAGAACTAGTCTTATCGTTAAAATAATTAAATTATCAAAAAATTGACTGTTGATTCTTGGTATGTAAATTTCAAAAGCGAATCAATTAATACGATAGTAAATGACCTGGCTTGGAAGTCATTTGCTTAATTGGAGGAGCAAATCGAGTGAGATTGATCCCATCAGTCGCCTCCTTGTACTCCTCTAATGTAGGTGTTCTACCAAGAATTGCTGATAAAACAACCACGGGAGTAGAAGCTAGTAATGATTCTCCCTTCTTACGATCTGAATCTTTCACAACGCGTCCTTGAAAAAGACGCGTAGAAGTAGACATGACACTATCACCTTTCTCCGCTTTTTCTTGGTTACCCATGCATAGATTACAACCCGGTCTTTCTAGATATAGAATGTTTTCATATTTTGTTCGAGCAACTGCTTTTGGAGCTGAATCATCAAATTCAAAACCAGAATACTTTTGCAGAATTTTCCAATCGCCCTCTTCCTTTAATTCATCAATAATATTATAGGTTGGAGCGGTTAGAACTAATGGAGCCTTGAATACTACGTCACCCGAATTTTTCTCAAGATTTTTAAGCATCATTGCTACAATTTTAATATCACCTTTATGCACCATGCAGGATCCCACAAAACCTAAATCGATTTGTTTTTTTCCTTGATAATAAGAAAGAGCACGAATTGTATCGTGTGTGTAGCGTTTAGAGATATCTTCATTATGTACATCTGGGTCCGCTATCATTGGCTCATCAATAATATCTAAATCAACCACTAGTTCAGCGTGGTAACTTGCATTTAAGTCAGGTTGGAGTGGAGGTTTTTCTCCGGATTTTATTTCTTCAATTCGTTTATTTACCTTATCAACTAAACCCTGAAGAACTTGTTTCTGATTATCCATTCCCTTATTGATCATAATTTGTATTCTATCTTTGGCAATATTCAAAGATTCTATTAATGTTTCACTTTGAGAAATACAAATGGATGCCTTCGCTTTCATTTCAGCTGTCCAATCAGTGAAAGTGAATGCTTGATCGGCAAGTAAAGTGCCAATGTGTACTTCTATAATTCTACCTTGAAATACATTTTCACCATTAAATTTCTTGAGCATTTGGCTTTGGGTTGCATGAACGACATCGCGAAAATCCATGTGATCTTTCATTGAACCTTTAAAGGTGACTTTCACAGATTCTGGTATGGGCATAGAAGCTTCACCGGTAGCTAAAGCTAATGCTACAGTTCCTGAATCAGCACCAAAGGCTACGCCTTTAGACATCCGAGTATGAGAATCCCCTCCTATGATGATTGACCAATCATCTACCGTGATATCATTTAAAACTTTATGAATCACATCTGTCATAGGAGCATATTTCTGTTCTGGGTGACGGGCAGTTATTAGTCCAAAATCATGCATAAAATTCATGAGCCTGGGTATGTTTTCTTTAGATTTTTGATCCCAAACAGATGCAGTGTGACATCCAGACTGATAGCCAGCATCAACTAAGGGTGAGATAGTAGTGGCAGCCATCATTTCCAGTTCTTGAGAAGTCATCAAGCCGGTAGTGTCTTGCGACCCTACAATATTTACGTTAACGCGGACGTAAGAACCTGCGTGGAGTGTATTTCCAGAGGTACCAACGGCATTTTTGTTAAAAATCTTCTCAACAGCTGTAAGTCCACGATCTTCAATTGAAACTTCTTTAGATTTAGCAAATACAGGTTTAGGTTCTACACCAAGCGTATTTGCTGCAAATGTCTGTAACTTTTTTCCAAATACAACAGCATAAGAACCTCCAGCTTTCATAAATTCCATTTTTTGAGGTGTGAAAGACGAAGAAATATCAATTAGCTCTTTGCTACCGTTATAAAGTTTTTTTGTTTTTGTGTTAATGGTTAGAACGGTACCTGTGTCGACAGAGTAGATTTTTTCTAAAACTGGATCACCATTTTGATCAAGGATCAAATTACCACTTTCATCGTATTTTTTTTGCCAATTTTCTAAATCTAATCCTATGCCACCAGTAACTCCAACAGTGGTTAGAAATATTGGAGATATACCATTGGTTCCAGCCACAACGGGAGCGATGTTGATAAATGGGATGTATTTACTAGCAGGTTTTCCAATCCATAAAGCTACGTTATTGACACCTGACATTCTCGATGAACCCACCCCCATAGTTCCCTTTTCAGCGACTAACATAATTCTTTTATCAGGATGCTGAGCTTGTAATTCTACTAAGGCTTTTTGCTGTTCTGTATTGTGTTCAAACATACATTGTCCATGAAGTTGTCGATCTGATCTTGAATGAGCGTCTCCACCCGGTGATAATAAATCTGTTGAAATATCTCCAATTCCAGCCACAAAGGTAACAAGCTCTATTTTTTCGGGTAAATCTGGAAGCTCAGTGAAAAATTCAGCCTTTGCGTAGCTTTCAAGAATTTCCCTCGATATCTTATTTCCAGCATTGAATGCTTCTTCTAGTCGCATCATATCCGCTTCATAAAGAAAAACTTGTGTCTTCAAAACTTCTGCGGCCGATTGAGCATATGTAGCATTTTCATCTAACGCTAGATCCAGTAACGCTTTGATGGAAGGTCCACCTTTCATGTGGGACAGTAGCTCTAATGCAAATGGTGGACTGATTTCGTCTACATGGTATTCGTCTAGGATAATACTCTTTAAAAAGTTCGCTTTCACAAGAGCGGCGCTTGTGGTTCCAGGTAGGACATTGTAAATAAAAAAATTTAGAGCTGCTTCTCTATGAATGTGATTCGAATCCTTAATGTATTCAATTAGCTCACTTAAAAGTTCAGCGCTATCAATTGGTTTTGGATCAAGATTTAATGTTTTTCTTTCTTTGATATCATCTAAATATTCATTATATAAGCTCATATACTTTACAATCTCTCTTGGCTCAAGTTAAAAACTAAAATTAATTCAGAAATTTTAATCCTGCGGCAGGTTTAACAGTTTACGTGTGTGTTCATGTTTAGCTGCTAAGCCAGAATTAATCGCACGGATCATTCTTGGCCCCTTCATAAAAACAGCAATTTCTATGAACGTTTTAGGGCTCCCAATCTACCACAGAGAAACATAATATTAAAGTAACAAATTGGTCTACATATGCCTTGCATAAAAGGTATCAAGCTTGTTAAGTTTGCCCAATGAGAGACTTAGCACCCCCTTCTCTTGATAAGATTCAACCCTACAAACCTAAGTCTATCTCTGAAAGTGTAGTCGCAGAGTTTAATTCTTCAGGCGGATTACACAATTTGGCGGCCAATGAAAATCCTCTGGGAGTGAGCCCAAAGGTTCTTGAAATCTTAGTCAATGAGTTACCTACTAAACTTCATCGTTATAGCATTTCAAATCAAGAGGACTTACGTACTGATTTAGCAAAATTTTATGATATCGATTCAGATTGGATCCACTTGGGAGCAGGTATTGAAGAAATTTTGACCCACATTAGCCGAGTATTTATTTCCAATCATGATGATGTAATATTATCAGAGCAAACGTTTCCACTCTACAAAGTAAATAATCAGCTTCAGGGTGCAATGCAGCATTTTGTAGGTTTGAAGAAATTGACTTACGACCTAGATGGTTTTATGAATAAAATTGAGGAGATTCCTGGCGCTCCTCGACTGATTTATTTGTGTAACCCGAATAATCCAACGGGTACTATTTTTAATACTAAATCATTTGAAAAACTACTTAATAGAATCCCCCAGGAATGTATCGTAATACTTGATGAAGCTTATTATGAGTATGTGCGTGACAAGGAATTTCCTTCAGGCGTGAATTATCTTGAGCGAATCCCCCGTTTGATTGTAACGCGAACTTTTTCCAAAGCTTATGGATTGGCAGGACTTCGAGTTGGATATAGTATCCAGCATCCAGATATAACCAAACTATTACAAAAACTTAAACCATTACATTCCATTAATAATCTGGCCGAAATTTGTGCTCGAGTTGCCTTGTCGGATCAGGAGCATTTGTGTGAGGTCGTTCAGCACTGTCATAACGAGTTGGATTTTTTAGAGAGTCAATTGCTGCAATTCAATACCTTTGAAATTGAAGTACTACGAGGCGAAGCTAACTTTTTAATATGTAAACTACCTTTGGACGCCAGTTTATTTTCAAGTAAATTAATGCGTGACTTCGGTCTTCTGGTAGCTCCCCTCAACGGTTTTGGGTTGAGTCAATGGATTCGTATAAGTCCGGGTCTTCGTAGTCAAAATAAAAGATTTTTAGACGGTTTAAAGAAAATATTGGAGGATTTGCAGTGCTGAGGTATATGCAAGTAAATGAGGGCTTATTACGTGGAGGAATAGAGGGTTTAAGTGATGAAATCTTAAAGCAGCAATTTATGTTGTATAAGTCTGCAGTTCAACATCTGAATTCGACTCAAGCCGAATTAGATGCGATGAGAAGAGAAGGCCGATCAGAAAATCTACTATACAGAGAGAGAAATCCAGGACCTGCGGCGGAGTGGAATAAAGTTTTGTTGTACGAGCTTTATTTCGAAAATTTGAAGAATGGTAAATCAGATGCATGCGGAAGTTTAACGACAGCTCTAAAAAGGCGTTGGGGCTCTATAGAGGAATTAAAACTTGAGATTTTGAGGTTATCGAAAAGCCATTACACGAATTGGCTAATCTTGGGATATGACTCATACTCTGATCAGCTATACTTGCAACAAGTTGACATGCGTGGTCTCGGCTTAATGATCCATCAGTCAGTAATATTATGCCTAAATTTAGCAGAAAGTAGTTACTGCAGAGATTTTGGAGCACAGGGTAAAAACCAATACGTAGAAGTTCTTCTAGAAAATATAGACTGGAATATTTGTCAATTCAGATACGACAGAGCTCGTGAAGGTTTACTTCCTTCTCGCCCGTGCTCTTGAGTGGTAACATATTCATTCTTTGAGAATTACAGTGAACTTTGACAAAACTATTCTACAAAAGCTATTTCTCGTAAACAGTTATCTCATGAATTTCTGATTTGGAGTTTTAAGTGTTAGAATCGAAAATCCTCTTTCTTGCAAAGACTGATGAAATAAGGATGTAAAACAAGATGATTAAAGATTGTCCCAAAGATACCGTCACCGGTTTACCTCTTCTCTGTGACGCTACCATGGAAAAGATTCTGGAAATTTTTGAGAGTCAGCGTTCTCTGGGGATCATCTACTTAGATGTTTATAATTTAACAAAAATCGAGAATGATTTTGGATCAGACATCTATGATTCAGTACAACGAGATCTTACTGAAGCCATCTTCGCCCTGCAGGGTAAATATCTAAGGAAGAAGGATTTGGTGATTAAATGTCATGAATATGATGACTCATTTTTGATCATCCTTTCTAAAAAGCGCAATATAGGCGGCACAAGGAAAAATGATCTAGAAACCATCACGAGAAGAATACATGCTCATATTAATTCTGGGATTTTTTTCACCACCTATAAGTGGCTAAAATGTAAACCGAAATTACGCGTGGGTTATTCTTTTCTTGTAAAAAATAATTTATTGAATCCTCAGAGAATGGTATACCGCGCAATTTCTGAAGCTAGAATGATGAGTTCTTTTCACATTTACAATACTGAAATTCGTTATAAAGAATCGCTACAGCAAATCATACTCGATGAGGAAATTAAAACGGTGTATCAGCCTATTGTGCATACAGAGACGGGTGAGATTTTTTCTTATGAGGCTTTAAGTCGGGGCCCTGAAGGTAGCGAATTCTTCAACCCTCTATTCTTATTTGAAATAGCCAAAGATAGCGAATTACTTTTTGAGTTAGATAATGTTTGTCGTAAGAAAGCGATCGATAATGCGGTGGCTTTGGACCCTAAGTTAAAATTGTTTATTAACGCTTTACCTACAACCATACACGAAGCCTCTTTTCGGGAAGTTTACTTGAAAGAGTTTATGGAAAAATATGAACTTCGTCCCGAGAATCTGGTGTTTGAAATAACAGAAAGTCTCGCAATTCAGAACAACGAGACTTTTATGGCTGATATCCGCCGCTATACTGCTGATGGTTATCAAATTGCTATCGATGATACTGGGACTGGATAGTCAAGTTTTTAAACAATATTGAAAATCAAACCTCATTATATCAAGATTGATATCTCGATGATTCGCAATGTGGATACTGACCCACTGAAACAAACCATGATTGAAGCTTTGGTTAATATAGCCAGTTCCATTAATGCGAGAACAGTCGCAGAGGGAGTGGAAACAGTTCCGGAGTACAAAAAGATTCAGGAGTTAGGCGTGGATTTTTGCCAAGGTTATTTGTTTAGTAAGCCCGGTCCACCGTTCCCGGACGTACAAAAATACGTTTAATTTCAAACTTTTGTAAGGCATTTTCTTGCAATTGGGTTTATACCAAGTAAAATACTCGAAAACTCCAAAGGAGATCCCATGGCCAAATCACAAGCCAAATCTACAGCAAAATCCGTAATAAAAGAATTCACACATGATTGCGAGAGACATCTCAAATATTCCGTGGTGAAGGATAAATTTAC
>JAYZAC010000062.1:0-14268 GCA_036339875.1 bacterium
GATGAAAATGTTGTATGCCCAGCCGCATCAAGAATACCTACCATAGCATTTCTTAAGGCTAGAAGATCTATTTGAATACCATCTGTAGTCGGTATAAATAGCGTATCAAAATCTGCAATTGTAGCTACTGTTACTTGTGCAGTTGTTCCATTTTCTCTTGTACCGTTGAAAGCAAAGCTAACCGCAGTTGTTACATCCCAACCACCATTTGATACTGTAAAAGCTGCATCATTTATGGCCAATGAAGCCTGTCGATTCACAGCACCAGTTTGGTTCAAAGCCACTTCAATATCAAAGGAAGTTCCATTCACATCTGAAATGGACGGAGTCTCTGTATAGATATTAAAGTAAAGAGTATCCCCATTAATAGTGTCTAAATCCAGTCCTGTTACATAGCTTGCATCTATTGTAGCCGTGCCGTTACCAACACTTGTTGCAAGCGTGGTCTGTCCAATAGAGGGTGTACTAGAGGCTGCAATAGTAGTTCCACCTATTAAGGAACCCATTAAAGCAACGTTAGTCACTTCAATATCACGGGTTTGGTTAACATTAACCTCGAATACAGAATTTGCAGTCAAATTACTTGAGTTAGAAACACTTACTCCAACTATGTTTGAACCTGCGTTTAGAGTTGTAGTTAAAGCTGATCCGTCAGTATTAGTATCTAATAGAGTTATTTCGGATGACAAGCTATAAGTCAAAACAGCATTAGTGTCAGTATCAGAAGCTTCTACCGCTACTGTAATTGGTAGATTAGCTGCTGAAGTAGTCAGATTTATAGAATCACCAGTCACGACACTAACACCATTCACTTGTATAGAAGTGATCGTTGGTGCTCCTGCTGGGCTAACTGTAAACGCATAGTCATCAGTTGCTGTACCAAGTGCCGCTTCTACAAGATAAATTCCTTCTGCAATATTCGTAACAGATGTTGATACAGTCGTAGATGCTTGTCCTTCAACCACGGCCACAGTTGTAGTACCAACTACGGTTTGAGTGTTCTGTTCAGTCACGGTCAATACCAAATTACCAGTTGTTACAGTGTCATGAAAAGCTGTGGCACTTAATGTGACGGTTCCACCCACTGTTGCTGTGATTGACTTGTCAACTACAACACTAGTTGGAAGAGCACCGATAACTTCGACAGCGATAACCTCATTGACACTTGTACTACCAGAAGTAGCAACCGCTTTAGCACAGTAGTTTCCTGCTGCTACAGCTGTTGTTGCGGAGACCGTCAATTGAGAATCTGCATAAGCATAGTCCAATCCAGTCACAGCAGTCGCGCAACCAGACCCTGAACCAATAGTGATTGTAGGCGTTAATGCACTACCGTTAGCCGCTAAAGCAACTAAAGTTAGTGGAGTAGAGTTTCCTTGTATTACTGCTAATTCGTTTGAATCTACTAATATAACTGGTGGCTGCTCTGCAGCTACGACCAACGTTAGTTCAGCAGTAGACCCTTCCACTGGATTCCCATTAAAATATTGAGTAACAGCCAAGGTAACATTGCCTACAGTTGTAGGAGTAACCAGAAGACTATCTCCAACAGTTACGGCAGTCGCACCACTAACTGCTGACCAAACATATGTGTAAACACCTGCTTGCGTTTCAAGCTTATCAAGAGTGTAAATAAGTTTTAATGTACTTGAAACCTTTGCCGACTTTGGCCCTAAAATTGCAACTGAATCCGATACGGTAACACTTGAGTTGTCCTCAACTGCTTGAGCGATTTTACTTTTACTACCAGCACCAGCTTTCTTAATAGCTTTGCCCACATCCACGCCGCTGTTCAAACCGCGATTTACAATCTTATTAATAGCATTTCCGTTAGAAGCACCTGCTTCTAATGTCTTGCCAAGTAATTTTTCTCTATCAGAAGCTGTATTAAGAGCTATTTGTAATGCAGCCTCCGCTTTCTGGGCTCCTGGACTACCTTGATCGGCTCCAGCTAGACCCGCACCAATTAGAGTAGCGACCGCGTCCAGATCTGATCCAGAGTTCAAATCCGTTGCTTGACCATCTACTACAACATCCAAGGCTGCAAGAGCTACACTCTCTGCCGCAGCCGTAACGTCAAGGGCTAATGCCGCATTGACCGCACCACTCATCGCGGTCTTAACTGCATCGCTAGCATTACCAGAAGCTGCCAATTGAAGCGCTGCTCCGATTGCCTCAGCTGATGCTGCTGCTTTTACTGCAGTTGCCGGGGTTGCTGAAAGTACATTCTGTGCAAAAGTCGCAGCCTCGGCTGTCTTGGTTGCCTGAGAAAGAGCTACTACTGATTTTGCAAGACTCTTAGCTTGATTTACTATGGTAGCTGCAGCAGTCACAAGTGCACCATTAGCCGTTCGCCCGGTGCTTACGAAATTGTCTACATCTGATGCAGTAAGAGCAGCAGCCTGAGACACCAAACTACTTACAAGAGAACCAGCAACTGAAGCTGCTGCTTTTGTGTCCGCAGCGATATCATCAATTGCAATTCTAGTAGCTGTTGCATCAGTACTTACTGCAGCGTTAAGAGCAAGCTTAGCGCCTGCTGATAGCTCTTGGCATGTTTTCACTGGAGCACCAATTGCATTTGACAATTCGGACTCAAGTAAAGACGCTAGAACCGTAGATGTACCATCGGCATCCTCTGTTCTTGTTTGACCATTTTCATCCAGTACAGGACCATTGGTCGCTAAATCGGCTGCACTAAGCTTGAATATAGTACGATATTCTGTTGTGCCGTCACCAAGGCAGGCTACCAAAACACCACTCGCTTCTGCAGCGGCTTTCTTAGTACCGTTTAGTGCAATAACCGGATTTGAAGCAAAAGAAGTAACCGTCTGAGTGTCAAGAAGATCTCCATCTATTGAGTAAATGTTTAATGTACCTGAAGGCAATGCGGTAAGAGTTCTGGACACATTACCCACTGTCCCAAGTGATGGTATGGTGTTTCCATTACCAACTTGTAGCGTGGCATTACCTACTAATGTCCCGCTTCCACCGCCACAACCCATGGCGGCAAGGCCCAAGAGACTGATCCCCAGAACCGCATATCGCTTAAATTTAATTGCGAAATTGTTAGTGTTCATTTTTCTAATTCCTCCATAAGTTGTGTTGCTCTCAAAGGCACAATACACAAATCTTTATGCGCCTTATCAAATAGAAAACGGCCGTATTATACTCACACAATTCTGAGAGTTGAAGCTTTTTTTTAACTCTTTTTTTTTGGGATGTGTTAAAGCCATACAAAATGTAGTTTCTAGCAAATTGAGGGAGTATGCAAAGGCCCTAAAAACCCTCCAAAGCTACTAATCTTAAGGACTATCTTCAAGGCTAAAAGTTTTTATACGATCTCTCAAGAATGTATTAAGTTCGTCACTTGCCATAATAGAAGAATGAAAAAGAAATATCTCTGAATTATCGACGAGTTCAACTCCATAAACGAAAGTCCCCATCAAAAGAACCTTTTTACTTTTGATCTCTTTGAGGTCACTAAAACCTAAGTTAATTACTCGGCCATCCAAATAAACCAGCAGAATCCCTTCTTTATGCAGGAAAACTCTACAAAATAAGTTTCGTAACCACAGAAAAGTGTAGACACTCACGACTAAAAATAAACTCGAAATCAATAAAGACCAGTGACCGAGGAAAGGACCGTAAATTAAGCCATAGAATCCTACCGCCAAAAAGATAAAATGTAGAAGCGCCAAGAAACCAACCAATAGTGGAGAATATCCATAACAAAGATTATTCCCAATACGAGGTACCGGTCCCCTCTTGAGCAGAAGGGTCTGCATACCGAGATAGTATGTAGCATAGAAGCTCAACGCTAGAAAAAAACTATAGTGAATCGCGTACACAAGTTGGCCTTAAAATTAATATTATTTTAGACTTTCAAGACTTTTAGTATACGGAAATCTATGAATACCTTGTTCCGTGATTATGGCAGAGACCAAATTTGCCGGTGTCACGTCAAAACCAGGGTTAAAAATCTTTTGCTGATTTATTGCGATTGAACGACCATTGAATTCTCCCAATTCGGTTCTCCTTCGCTCCTCAATTGGAATTTGTGATCCATTTTCTAAACTAAAATCTAACGTACTAGATGGAGCCGCAACATAAAATGGAATTCCATGAAAATGACACATAACAGCCAAGGCATAGGTACCAATTTTATTGGCTACATCACCATTGGAAACAATACGGTCTGAACCTACCACCACAAAATCAATTTCTTTACGAGCCATAATACTGGCCGCCATATTGTCACAAATAAGGGTGTAGTTTAGACCAGCACGATCTAATTCAAAAGCCGTCAATCTTGCACCCTGTAAAAAAGGTCGAGTCTCATCCACCCAAACATGCTCTAATAGATCAGCTTCCCAAGCTGAATAAAGCACGCCAGTTGCTGTACCATAACCACCTGTTGCCAGACTTCCTGCATTACAATGGGTTAAAGCCCTAGAACCTTTTTCAATTAAATTTAAAGCATGCGCCCCAATTTTACGATTCATCTGGCGATCTTCTTCATGAATCAATTTAGCCTCATCAAGTAAATATTGGTAAAACATCCCGTCAGACTTTAAGTAAGCCGTTACCTTTGACTCCATCCTATCAATCGCCCAGGCTAGATTTACTGCTGTTGGACGAGTATTGAGAAGGGTATCGCGTACATATTTTAGTCGAGCATCGCTCGGATCTTCAGATTTAAAAGCCAGTGCATAACTGTAAGCTGCAGTCACACCAATGGCGGGAGCACCTCTAACAACCATATCTCTTATGGCATCAGCGCCTTTTTCCACAGTATTGATTGGTACCCAGTTCACATCTGAAGGCAGTTTAAGCTGATCAATTAATTGAAGTTGATCAGATTCAAATCGAATAGGCTCGACAATTTGCTTTAGACTCGGCATATTACATTGCCTCTAATAAACCCGTAACCAATTTAGTCAACTTTGGTTCAGCCGCAGAGGCGACTGCAATAATGTCTTCGAATTCAGCTACTTCAAGATTGTCGGGTAAGCACATATCAGTAACCACACTCACAGCAAAAACAGGCAGTGACATATGCCTGGCCACAATAACCTCAGGCACTGTGGACATTCCCACAACATCAGCACCCATTTGACGAAGCATTCGATATTCTGCTCGAGTCTCAAGATTGGGACCTGCAACTGACACATAAACCCCTTCCTGAAAAGGAATCTGATTCTTTATAGCCACTGTTCTCCCAAGATCTAATAATTCGTTATTGTAGGGCTCACTCATATCAGGAAATCTTGGCCCCCAACTTTCTTCATTTGGGCCAATCAAAGGGTTAAAACCAAGTAGATTAATGTGATCTCGAATCAGCATAAGATCACCTGCCTCAAAATTAGGGTTCAGTCCTCCGCAAGCATTACTGACGATCAGTGTTTTGATACCAAGTTCTTTCATGACTCTCACACCAAAGGTTATTTGATGTCCGTCATATCCTTCATAAAAATGAAAACGACCCTGCATTGCCACTACAGACTTACCCCCAAGCTGACCCAAGATTAGTCGCCCAGAGTGTGTTTCTACGGTACTTAGAGGAAAATTTGATATAGATTCGTACTCTACTTTTTTAGAATTCTGTATCGCATTACCAAGATGCGAAAGCCCAGAACCTAATATAATTCCAATCTCAGGCTCAAAATTATTAGTCGCCACGCGAACATCATTCACCGCAGCTAGTACATCTTTACGCTTATCACTCATACTATCCTCCAAATACCCTGCGGGATTATATCAGTACACTAATACTGTTGACATCTTTTACAGATTCATAGAATTTAGTAAACTCCCCAATAATCTTATACCTATGGAATTAAATCTAAGTCAGATAAATTTTGCATATGGACAGCAAAAGGTTTTACACGATGTGAACTTTAGTCTTCACGAGGGTGAAATTAGTCTGCTGCTGGGACCAAATGGTGCGGGTAAAAGCACCCTGAATCTTATCCTTGCCGGTATTTTATATCCTGATGAGGGTCAAATACGATTCTCTAACAAATTATTAAACACTGCCCAAAAACTGCCTTATACAGTGGGATTTTTAGGAGACCGAGAGCTTATACCAGCTGATCAAACAGTTTTAAATGTTCTTAAATTAATTGCTAAACTGAAAGGTATTCAAAATATTCAGGAAGCTGTTGACGCGGCAATGATAGAGTTAGAACTTACCACCGTAGCTAATCGTCAATTCGGAAAGTTATCCTTAGGCTTCCGTCAAAGGGTAACTTTGGCACAAGCCTTGATAGGTGATCCACAAGTACTTCTTCTTGACGAACCCGGCAACGGGCTCGACCCCAGACAATTCAAAGAACTAGAAGAAAGCCTACTAAAGCTCAAAAATAACAGAATCATTTTAGTGAGTACTCACCGGATACGTGAAGCCCAAAGTCTGGCAGATAGAGTAATTCTCCTGAATGATGGCAAAATTGTGGCCCATGGTAGCGTACAAGACCTTTTGAAAAATCCCAGTGAGGCTTTATGGGAAGTAAATCTGGATTTACAATCTCTATCTAAAGAAGACATAAAAAACTTAAATCTAAAAAACCTCATGCTTGTTGATCCGAAACAAACTCAGCAACGCAGAGCTTTACTTGATTTAATCCAGCAAAATCCTGATATTCTAAAGTCAATAAACTCCCAAGAAAAAAACTTAGAACAACTTTTTATTGAATCTACCTCATTAAAAGAGGATTCTGATGCGAGCTAAAACCTTAGATCAATTTTTATATTTGCTTGGATATCGTATAAAAAGTATTTTTTTAAGTCCTTTTCATTGGTGTGTAGTCGGAGTCTACTGGTTATTACTGAGCTATATCTTCGCATTATTGATTGAACAAACGGGTCGAGCATACTTGGGGGCTCCAATTTGGTGGTGTGCTCTGCTTTCCATGATGGGTAGCCCAATATTATGTATGAATTTATTTTCAAAGAATAACCGAGCTGACTTCACGCTCTTATTACAAACTATTCAAGTTCCAGCATCTTGCATAATTCTAAGTCACTATCTACCTCTATTACTGCTATTTTTGATAATTGATAGCTGTTTATTAACTCAATGGATTTTTCTACAATATTACGGAAATCCTGATATAGGATTACATGCATCTGCCTTTGTAGGTCTTTTTGGACTTCAGGCTGCCTATTTATCACTAGGTGTTCTTTGCGCTGCAATGACCCGTAGTAATTTATCAAGCCTATTCAGTCATTTTGGACTTTTAGTTACAAGCTGGCTCTTATACTATGCCAATCATTTATTTCAGGATAATTTAGCTTGGGTATCTAATATTCTTAGAGAATTTTCGCTTTATAAGCATTTCTATGCCTTTTTACAAGGCGCTTTTTTTGAACATGACGCACTTGCTTTAGGTGTATGTATCATTCTACCACTCTATTTTGCGAGTCTAGCCCTTAAAAAATAATGTCTATATCAATTAAAAAACTGTCTTTCGCATCGACTCTAGCCTTTTTAATGAGTGGCCTATTTCTTGTAGCCTCCTTCAGTAGCTTAATGCTGGCAGAAAAATATTCGACCATACCTTTCAACCTTTTCTATATAGGTGTTTTATCATTTTGCTTAGCCAGCGCATTGGAATTTAGAAATATCGTTAAGTTTTTCAATCGAAATTACTACTGGATAGGGCCCCGACAAATTATAAGATTCATAGTACTAAGTTTTATCGCAGCGTTTTTAATGATAATCAGTTTTGAACGACATCTCTTGTACGATTGGACAGCGCAGCAATTCTACAGTTTAAGTAAACAAAATATAAATTTTCTTCAGAATCGTAGTTTCGCACTTACAATAATTGCAAGCCGCTCAGAACACCGTGATTTTTTTGAGACTATCGAAAGATTTAGTAATTCCCTAATCGCTGAGATTCCACAACTCAAAATGGACTGGATTGACCCAGTTTCGCAACCATCTATCATAGAGCAACTAAAATTAAGAACCATACCTTGCGTGATTGTGCATGAAGGCAAACCAAAAACCAATCGAATTATACTAGGAAAGTCTCGTCTTATGCCCAGAGACTTCAGTAAGCAAAACCGTCTCAGGTTTTTAGGTGAACCCGCACTAATACAAGCGCTAGTACAATTGAAAAACCCTCAGAAAATAGACATTGTGTTCCTCACAAATAAAACGAGCTTCAAAGCAACCAAAGAAACAACTCTTTTGGATGAATCACCAGCTGGATATGCCGCTCTCAAAGATGTCCTTGAACAAGACGGATTTGATGTTAGAAGTGGTGAAAAGATAACTGATACAACAAATCCAATGATAATTTTTCTACCACTCAATAGAGTTAATGAAAATATTGAAACAAAACTTCTAATAAGATCCTCAAAAGGCTTACCAACTCTCTTAATGCTCGAAAGTCAGCCTTACAATCCGATACCAAAATTTTCACAGAAATATGGTGTTAAGTTTTTACTATATCCATTAATTGATCATATGCGTAAATTTAAAAATGATCTAACGCTGATTGCTCCTTTCTATCAAAAGCATGAACTAACTGCAGGCCTTTCGAATCAATCAGAACCGATAATTCTGCAAGGTGCGAGTGCATTTCAAATCACTAGTGGAAATGCAATTCTCAAGTCTAGTCGAATTTCTTGGTTGGAAACTGATCTTAATCGACTTCAAGGTCCTCAATTTGATAATAAACGCGATATCAAGGGACCACTCAAGCTTATGATCGAACAACCCAAAAACACCTTGTGGATTAGTGATCAAGATTTTCTTAATAATCGTTATATGGGGCTACCGGGGAATCGAACTTTTCTATTACATATTACTCATTTCCTCAGTGGACAATTGAATTTAATTAGTGAACGCGGAAAAACACTAGAAGAGCGCCACCTAGGTAGTGTTCAGCAAATCAACCGAAAGTTTATTGTCTTAATATTTCTTGTTATGCCCAGCTTGTGTTTCCTTATCGCAGCTAGTTTGGCCTGGATAAAGTCTAGAGAATAACAATGAAAATTTTTCAATGGCTAATAGACGCTCTTCTAGCTATTATTCTTATAATCGTTATTCACAAGGTTTATGATAATTATTACGGAACACCACCGGCGGAATGGAAGAATCCTTTTCAGAGTTTAACTTGGGCAGAATTTAAGTCTGTAGAATTTCCCAAACAAAATTATTCAATATCAGTCAAAAATAATCAGCCCTTATTGAGAATTGGTAATAAATCTTGGAATATAGACTTCGATAAAATGCAGCAATATCTCGATAATTGGCTCATTTTACCGAAATTTCAAGCTCAAGCTACTAGCAAAAACTCAAACTATGGATTTGATGAAAAACCCGATCTACTAATTCAATTTAAAGATAAAAATCTGAACATACATTTGGGTCGCAGCGTCCCAGGGATGGAAGGAAGCTTCTATGTAAGCACCTCAGCTCAAACAATTTTTACTTTACCAACAGCTCTGCGAACCAATTTGCATTGGGAACCGGAGCATTTTTTACCCCAGAAACCGTTCAAGGATAAACCACAGAAAGTCATCTTACCCAAAGAACTTATGATAAAAAGTATCGAATTAAAATTAGATAATAAAAATCGTTGGCAATTTGTAGGTAAAAAGATTTATCACAAACCGAACAAAATTATTGAGCGACTTTCACAAATTAAACTTAAGCCTACAATTAATATGAAATCATTGGGTAAAAAACTTACCTATATTAATTGGGATCAACAACAAATAAATATTCATGAAACAGGTTTTTACAATCCCCAAATCGAGCTTGGATGGATCCATACCAAAGCCAGTAAAAAATGGCTAAAAGAATTAAAACTAGAATGGATTAGTCCATACTTAAAGGACCACGAAGTTTTACTTAATCAAGATGTAACCCAGTTGATATATCCTGACGGTAAGGTTCTTGAGCCAAAAAGCTCAGTTTTTGGTCTCTATTTACAAAAACTCATTAGATTCAGTGGGGAAGTTATACAAAAGTTGCCCCCCATACCATTTGAAGTTTTTTATATTCATTGCTCAAGCCCAAAACATAAGCTAATACTCAGTGGCCTGAAAAATGACCGATTTATTGCTTTTTCTATCTCTGAAGGCTTATATCTAATCAACTCTTCTAAATCTGTTTTACCTTGATCATCATTTTCAGACAAAAACAAGCAAACTACTCATATAAAGTGTTGCACTTTTAACACTAGCATTACAAAACTTCGGATCTTCTCCGAAAACCTGTAAGGGTAAGCAAGCCAAGGAATAGGCGGGTATAAACGCAGCATGAAATTAAAAAATACCCTTGCCATAGGATTGTGTTTGAGTTTTATCAATCCTCTAATGGCAGTTAAATATGAACGTAATCTGGAAGATTTTGGTTTTTCCGCTGAAGTGGAAAAATTTCGTCGACGCATTTCTGTGGATTTTGATCAAAATATACCGTCAGCTAGTTCAAATTCTTCGTCAGCAATTCCAAATCCCGTTCTTCCAAAGCTGCAAAGTAACTACAGCGATTTGGTACCGCCACCCACTAAACCAAAAGCTCGAAGATATTTTCAACCCAGATTAAGAGACAACGTACCTCGAACAAGGGATGAATTTACTCGAGATCGTCGCAAAAGATTAAGAGATTACAAACGGCCGCCAGACTTTAATCTATTTTTACAAAATCACCGTAATATACCTGGTCAAGTTTTTGGTAATACTGATAAAGGACTAACGGGTCTTTATCGTACAGTTGGGGCAACAACTATGCCCAAATCAAGTTACCTGTTTTACTCTCAGTTTTCCTTCATGAGATTTGATAGGGCCTTTGGTGAGCGAGTCAACACTGGTCAAATTGATAAGTTTTTAGTTCCCATGGGTCTGAGTGCCGCCCTAACGGACGAATTTGAAATTGCATTGAGTGGTGATATTGTTAATGAACAAGCGATTAATTTCCCTCTAATCAACGATTATGAAAAAACTGAATTAGAAGAACTTAACTTTTTAGGTAAGTATAAATTTTTTGACAATCCATCTCAGCAAACCATGGGAGCCTTTGGTTTTGGAGTCAGCAGTGCAATGGGAAAGCAGGTGACTCGAAGAGCCACAGATGGAACAAGCTACCTAGGCTTTTTATCGGCTACGAAACTAACTGAAAAGGTCAATGTACACGGACAAATAGGAATCAATATTGCCTCCGGAAAAGGCGCTACAGGCAACGAGCATCCTAATAATCTTTTCTACAATATAGGATTCGAAGTTCCTGTAGCAACACGCACTAGAACTATATTAGAAGTAAATGGTTTAGACTGGGCTGGCTATGGCAATAATCTCGATATCACTGTAGGAGCTCGCTACCAAGTTCGCGACGAATTTTCACTGCAATTCGCTATGCCAATCAATGTATTGAGATCTAATTTTCCGCAAGATTATTCTAGGATGTTTTCCGTTGGGTTAACATTGAAGCTTTAGAGCCTTGCAAAACTTTCCTATATCGTAAAAATTCACCACGGTAATTTAGTTTTTCGTAAAAACTTCGAGCTCTCATATTTTTGTGATAAGCGTGCAAAGTCATGCAATGGGCACCGCCCTCTTTTGCTTTATTTTCGCAAACTTCTAATAAGTTCTGAGCTATTCCAGTACCATGGTAGTCAGGATGAACTACTATCACCTCAAGATGCGAAGAAGGATTACCGCTTAATATTTCATCCCGAAAACTAACTAAGGCAGTAGCTAAAACCTGATTCGAAACTTCAACCACTAAAGCAAAACCGTCTTTGCGTGAGCCTTCCACAATTTTTTGATAGAGATCGTAATCAGACATCCAAAAATCTTCACTATCTCGATCTTCAGGTACAGTAAAAGCCACCAAATACGGTAATAACGCCTTAATAGTCTTTAAATCTTCTCTTGAAGCCTCTCGAATTTTCACAATTTACCTTCTCTTACTGCAAATTTCAGAACAACCGGATTCCTTATGTCAGATTCCTTATGCTGCCAAAGATTATGATCTAAAACGATGAAAAAATAACCTTCGTGAATAGCCAGTCCCTCAGCTAGCCCAAAAACATTACTTTGCTTAAATATTTTTTTAGCGGTATCTCCATAACTCCAGCGCCTCAAAACCTTGAAATTATACGGATGTATTTCAACTACCTGCTGTCGATTTCTGATTAAGGTATAAAGCTTACCAGCATGAAAATGGGCTCCTGCAAAATCCGGAAACACCCAAGACTTCCCTTTTTTACTTGGATACTCTGAACCTGAAGGAAATGTAAATTGAGATCTCAACTCAGACTTTGTTAATCCCAATACATAACCCATCCTGAATTGACGTTCATTAAAAATAAATACCGAATCCTTGTCTGGATGACACGCGATAGCCTCTAAACCGGCGTTTTTAACACCCGAAAAGGGATTCATTGAATACTTTTTTGAATGAAATGAAATCCAATCAGGCTTTACAACAGTTGGACGATAGAAATCTCCAACAGCCTTGACTTCAAGAATATTGCGAGTACTTTCCTCAGCCAAATAAAACTTCCCGTTACAATATGCAATTCCTTCAGTATCATAACGACCACTTTCAAAATTCTTCGCATGCCAACTAGTCAACCAACTCGAATCAAGCTGCATTATCTTGACTAGAGCAGGTTTGGGGTCTAATTGTATGCGGAAAATATCGTTTTGATCCGAAAGATCACTAACAGTGTACAAATGTTTTCCATCACTGGTGAGACCAGATAAATCCATTCTCTGAGGATACGGTTTAGTATCTAGAATATATTTCTTAATTAGTTTAAGCTCTCTAACTTGCTCAGCATGCAAAGAAACACTTAATAAAGAAATACTGAGAAGTAAGATTCTGTAACTAATCAGAATCGGAGTCTTCATCTTCTTCATCATCTAAATTTATAAAATCTTCCTCGGATTCATCATCGTCAAAATCGTCAATCCATTCACCTGGATCACTTAATGGATCTCTCCCTAACTGCTTGGCTATACCAGCTAAAACACCATTTATGAATTTAGCCGCTTTTTCATCACAATAAGACTCTGTCAATTGAACCGCTTCATTAATTACGACCGTAACCGGAACTTCAACCTTATGACTCAATTCATAACTCGCGACTCTCAAAATTACTTTTTCAAGATTGCCTAATCGATCAATATTCCAATTATTCAAATTTGATGAAATTAGATTATCTAGCGATTCACACTCTTCAATTACGCCCCTAAAAAGCTCTGCTGCGAAGTTTTCTACTGTTGCACCAGGCTTTCGTTCGTCTAGTAAATAAGCAAAGCACTGCTCGGCGTCTTCACCGGTTACGAAATGCGGAAATAGAGTGAGCATGGCATATTCTCGACCTTTACTACGTCTTCCCAAAGTGTCTCTCCCAAGTAAAACCGCACAAAAATAGGCATATTGCCGGCTAAAATGTTTTAATCGTGAGCTTCCTCCAGTATAATGCCGAGCGGAAGCTCCAAGCTTCGATGTGGACTATATCAATGCTATTAAACGCTGTCAAATATAGCCTAGGAGCTTACTGATCGGTCGATAGAATGAAAATTAAATTACTGTTATTCGCGTGCTATTTTTCATTTTTAGCTACTAATTTACAAGCTAAAATTAAAGTTGATGTAACTCGCACACCTTCTCTGACGAACGCTAGTCAACAACAACACAAGCTAAAAATGGCTATTAGTAAGAAGTTGGAACTTATTGAACGTCTGTTAGCGAGCAAAAAGTATCAGCAAGCAATCAATATTTGTCGTCAAGTTCTCGAACATAACCCATCCGCTACTATCGAGCAAAGAACTAGCTTCTTGCTTGGAAAAGCACTCTTGCTGAAGGGTGAATGGCAACTAGCCGAATTAACTTTAAACGATTTAAATGCACGATGGCCCAGAAATCAACACAGGCAAGAGGCTGACTTTTTACAAATCAAAACCTCACTTGCAGGTCTTACTAGAACTGCAGACTTCGAAAGAGCCGTTCATAACATCTTAAACTTTCCACCTTTTAACATTGATCTAGACTATTTTCAGTACTTTAGTGGATTTACCCGCGGTTATCAGATTAAGAAGATTCGTAAAAGTCAAAAATTACTTCAAAAATATTTCACCTCTGAGAATATGGAACTCAGAACCAATGCCGTTTTATTAGATGGCCTCATTCAATGCTTTGATTTTGCCAATATAGAGTTGGGCATTCGACCACTTAAACAATTAGCTCAATCACAAGAACAACGTGTAAATCATTTAGCTCGGCTAGCATTGATAATT
>JAYZAC010000063.1:0-23137 GCA_036339875.1 bacterium
CGGCAGGTACAATACAGTATGTACAGTTGAAATTACATCCAGTTTGAATTGGTAAATACGACTTAAACAAATTGTCTTTTGCCTCATGTACATACTCATAGGATTCGTAACTATCAAAGGACCTATTAGTCACTTGTTCTAACTCGGAACCAATAGTTTTTAACTGGGCAGGTGATAATAACAAATCAATCTGCGGGAAACGCTTTAAAAAGGCCTCTCGTTGAGCTTCAACCATACAACCTAACACCGCAACCTTTTTAGATTTAAATTTTCTTTTCTGCGGCATAAGATTTTCGAGACGATTCCAAACTTTCTCGTCAGCCTGATCCCTAACCGTGCATGTATTTAATAATACGAGTTCGGCATGATCAGGATTTTTAACCAAAGTAAATCCAGCAGCTTCTAGCATTTTACTCACCGTTGATGATTCATATTCATTCATCTGACATCCGTAATTGATAATGCAAGCTGAGTTTTTTTGCACTTTTGACCCCCATCTTAAAAGCGGGACAGTTTAATCGAATGAAGCAACTCGAACAAGAAGTTTAATCTCGACGGGCTAAAAGATGAGCTTAATTTACTCACTCTACGGACTTTTCTGGGGATTCATCATGAGATTGCACCGGAGCTTTTGATGGAACTACTCGAGAAGATTCAGGGTCG
Source organism: bacterium (assembly GCA_036339875.1). GTDB lineage: Bacteria > Muiribacteriota > UBA6191 > UBA6191 > UBA6191 > JAYZAC01. Next base: position 664 of record JAYZAC010000063.1, read on the forward strand.
AAAAGACGACGTGCCTTATCTTCCAATAACTCGAGTATCCTTTCCACTAGTGGTTTCATGAGACTTTTTAGATCCTTTCTATTATTATAGACGTCTGAAGAGCGTTTGAAAAGGTATGGAATGAATTTTAGAAGCAAACTTGAGCAGAAACAGTTTATGATTACTCTTGAGGTTGACCCACCAAAAGGACCTGGAATAAAAAAAATCATGAGTCAATTGGAACCGCTGATACCATTGGTAGATGCTATCAACATCGCAGCATGCCCTGTCGCACAATTACGAATGGACGCACTGGCCTTTGCCTGTCTACTTAACAGGCATTTCGATATAGAGGTTATTCTACATATTACAATGCGAGACATGTCTTTACTTGGTTTACAATCTCAATTATTGGGTGCGAGTGCTCTAGGCTATCAAAACTTCCTAGTAATGACTGGTGACGCTGCCAAACATTCGGACATTGAAGGCACCAAAGGAGTATTTCAAGCAAACTCTTTGGCTCTACTCAAACTTATGAAACAAATGAATCTTGGATTTAATTCATCCAATAAAAAAATGAATAAGAAAACTCGTTTTTATTCAGGTGCAACTGCAAATCCAAGTGCCATAAATCTGCCAAACGAAGTTAAAAAAATGCAAAGAAAAATAGATGCAGGAGCTGAGTTTTTCCAAACGCAGCCACTTTTTATCCGAAGAAATGTAGAGATTTTCGCCCAACATTCTGAGCACCTTGATAAACCCGTAATTCTTGGTACCATGTTACTTAAAAATTATGATTCTACTCTCAGACTCAATTCTAAAGTTCCTGGTTTATTCGTTCCTGCTCCTGTCTTGGAAAGAATGAAAAAAAATAATAACCAAGAGGAAGCTTTGAAAATCGCGTATGAATTTTGGAGTTCCTGTAAAGATTTATTGGGAGGCATCCATCTATTTCCAATGCATAATTACGAGGCAATGACAGAATTACTTACAGATATAAAAAACAATACACTCAATTATAATTAAAAGCATCAATGGCTAATATAATTTACCTATTCTCTCGGCTTTACAAGTCAGAGAAAACCTTTTTGTTGATTCCGCTGTTAAGTTTGGGTCTTGGCTTATCATTACTTTTCTCAAGTTTTTGTATTTTTCATGGACTACATCTAGATTTTTACCGTCAAATTGAATCTAACCACGCACACTATATTCTCCAACCAAAAGAAGGTTATTTTTTTTATGATGCGAAATATTTACTAAAGCAGATCGAACACGAGATACCTAAAGCCAAAGTAAAGTCAATTCTATTAACTCAAGGTTTGCTGCATATTGGAGATCGTGCCAGTGGTATTTTTTTAAGAGGTGAACCGGACATTGATAATAAAAATCAAGATGTCGCCCACATCCAAATTAGCAAATCTCTAGCATCGGACCTACAGGTAACCGTCGGAAAATCTGCAGAATTGGTACTTGCTGACGGCAGTCATCACGATGTAGTTATAAATCGAGTATTTGATGACTACCAGTGGCCGGAGCTTAAATATACAATTAAAATGGAACTAAGATTATGCCAGAAGCTACTTTTTGAGGATGAAATGGTAAATCGGTTCGAAGTTCAGTTCGCTGATTTATTCGATCAAGAAAATGATTTTTTGATCGACAGACTCAAAACAAATATCAATCAATTGAATATCACCTCTTGGCGAGATATTTATTCTGAAACTTTATTATTATTTCATACCGAAAAATGGTTACACCTTTTCTTTTTGGGACTCTTCTGCGCTTTTCTAGCAGTAAGCACTTATACAAGCTTTACCTTAATTTTTCTACGGAAGCAAAATAGCCTAAAGAGCTTAAATATCTTAGGGTGGTCTAGATATCAGGAGAGAAAATTTCTGATTACCAGTAGTCATTTTTTAATTTTTATAGCTCTAACGTTTGGAGTAATATTATCTCTTCTAATCAAATGCGGTTTGCATTACTTTCCACTGCCATTACCTCAAAGCCTCTTTTATTCAGCAATCGTACCTTTCAATTGGCAATGGGACTTCTTATGGAAAAGCATAATGTTTGTATATGTAACCAGTATTTTATCTATCTTTCTGGCGTGGCGTGAGGTCTTCTTAAAATGACACGATTACTTCTAATTTTTATTTTTTACGGTAGCCAATTTTGTCAGGGTCTCGCAACAGTCAACTCTAAAACATATTTCAAGCCTGATTTAAAACGCAAAGAATCTAGGCTGACCGGCTGTCAAATTCTTATTTTAAAAGAATCCGTAGCGAGTAAGACACTCAATAATCCATTTCTCAGACGAGGTCTCGAATTCAGTGAAAATACAAAATTAGTTAAGAATATAAAGGTTTCGCTAAATGGAGTCTATGCCAACGAAAACAGAAAAAAACCTATAAAATTTCAAAGATTACGACCGGGTAACCAAACTCTCATTATTGAAAATTCTGACTTTAAGTTACCACTGAATTTTGCATTAAAATGGGAAGAGGAAATGCTAGTCTTAGTATTACTCCCAAAGGATGGAAAATCTCCTGTCGGTGCATTACTAAAACCTAAAAAAATATTGGCTGGGGTAGAATTTCGGAAGATGTTAGCTGACTTACAAAGCTGGCGATCAAAAACTATGCAAATTGCAGCTTTAGAAGTAGATCCAGCTGAGATAGTAAGCAATAATTACATAGATAAAATTGGAAAAAAAGAAGACTTTGTAGATTATCTTACGGTCTGGAAAAAGCGACTTAAAAAATTAGAAATCAAGAGCTACACTTTGCGGGCAATCAAGCAAAAATCAAGACTAAATATAAAGTTTGTCGGGTTTGAAAAAAAATCTAGTTGGACAAAGTGCTTAGATATTCTTATCAGCAACCAAAAACAAGTATTATCCTACGAAAATAAGGACTGCTCGCAGAGCTTCTTTGCATCATTGGCGCCTTAAAACTTTGTTTTCAATTAGATTAATTAATCTCAAATTCCAGTTCCAAACTTTTGTCTCGAAATGACATCGTAAACAGAAATCTATCAAAGCGATTTAAAAAATCCTCGAAAATCACAAAGCGCTTATCCTCGTTTAATGCTTGATTAACCGAAGGGTCATCTAGAGGACCGTGAATGGGACAATTTAAATTTACATAATTTGGACCTAAAGGGCAAACATCCCGAACCTTCTTTCCTAGTCGATATTTTGTACAACGCTTCAAAGCTCGAACATGATAGTGCCTAGCTAATTGCATCCATCGTTCACTCAGCCAATCACGATATAACTGAAGGTTTATATCAACTGCAAAAAAAGACTTTCGTATCGATACTTCATTATCAAAAATATTCAAGTTTTCCATAGAGCTTAGAATCAAGCTCGTATTTCGACGAATTAAATAAAAGCCAGTTGGGAGAAAAGGTACTCTTAAACTGAACGAATTTTTACTACTATCTTGCTGAACTAAACCAGCACCCTGACGTTCAATAAATGATCTCAAGTAGCTAATAGCTTGCACGGTATGACCGCGCTTGTGGAAATCTAACTTTAGAAACCAGTCACTATTTAAGTCCTTTTCAGAACCAAAGCCAAAATTTGCTGAACCCTTCAAGTTTTTAAGTACCTGATAAATTTTTGGATCTTTTTTATCTAACCAATGTTTGATTTCAGTCTGAATTAAATGATGCTTAAATAAGTCTTCTAGACTTACCCGTCCTCTAACATTTCGAGTACCGGATAAGGTGGTAATTTGAGATGCCTCAATTGCAGAAAACCAGGATGGTGATGTAATGTCGCTAGGTAAGCTACTTGTCAGCATGACTTTTCTATTTGTTGCTTCAATTTTTCCTTTCATTAATTGAATAGAAAGTTTGTTCTTATTCCGTCGTTTTGAAGGATAGATCTCACGTATAAAGGGAATAAGCTCAGAAGAATATTGCACAAGCACTTGCTTTCTAGACCTATTCTTAATAGCTTTGGGAATTGAAGCTTCTGAATCATTGCTGAAGTATAAAAAGTCCTGGGAGTGAGACATCAATAAACTGGTACCAAAAATATCCTCAGTATCCGGTGTAGGCTTCCAAGTTGCAGCTTTGAACTCGGTAGGCATCTGAAGTTTAGTCCCTAATTCATTGAAAAGCTTAAACGGAATCCCAAAAACAAATTTTGTATCAGAGTCTTTTTCGTTATTCTTTTTGTATAGCCTGAGAAAAAAATGTCTGAATAACTCCCTCCACTTAGCGTAGCTTATGTTCTGATAGAAAAGAAAATGTATTTTCTCATTACGACGAAGCGATTCGAGAACACTTTGTACTAAAAACACAAATCCCGGATTCAATTCTGTTTTAGGAAGAGTCTGAAAAAATAGTAAATCAGATTCGACGTAATTACCCGAAAAATCTAAATCATCTGAATCTAATTGTTTTAACTCAGTAACTTTATTACTTAGATTTTGCATCGGATCTTGCTTTACCTGTAATTCGATAAAGAACCAGCACAGCAATGCTGAAATAACCAAAATCCTGATCACTTATTTAAACCTTTCAAGCCATTGAAAACTGCTGTCAGCGGTAGTCCAACTACGTTGAAATAACAACCATCGATAGAGTCAACTAACAAACCACCAAATCCCTGAATACCATAGGAGCCTGCCTTATCTAAACTTTCACCTGTTGATAAATAGGCATCTAAATGAACCTTATCATAATTTATAAATTTCACGTCAGTTGACACATAACCACTTAATAGCTCTTCATGGTCATCAAATTTAGACACACAATAGGCTGTCAGCACTTGATGACTTTTGCCACATAAGTACTGAAGCATCTTACGAGCATCATCAAGATTTTCTGGTTTACCAAGAATTCGATTTTCTATGGACACAATTGTATCAAAAGTAAATAAAGTACCACGAGTGAAAGTAGTCTTATTATCAAAAAGTATACGTTCTGCTTTGTACCTTGCATTTCTCAAAACAAAATCAGGAGCATCACCACAATTTTGCTCAAGTTCTGCATCGGTAGTAATGACTTCGAACTCACTAAAGATGTACTTGAACAATGACTTTCTTCGTGGTGATCCAGAGCCCAAAAAAACTGGCTGAATAACATGATTGAGAGATTTCCAATGCAAAAAAAAACCTCCAAAATAAAAACTTTGGAGGATTATAATAACACTATTTACTAATCTTCTTTGGGCTTAGAAGTTTTTTTAGCTTTGGTCTTACTCTCCGTAGCTTTCTTAGTCGATGCTTTTTTAGCTGTTGTCTTTTTAGCTTCGGCCTTTTTAGCGGCAACTTTAGGTTCAGCTTTTTCAGCTTCCTTAGCTTTAGTAACTTTAGCAGGTGTGGCAACTTTGAGACCCGTTAATTTTGGTAATTCCAGATCTGGCACTATTGCTTTAGCTTTAGCGATAGCACGACTCTTATTACGAGCTGCATTGTTCTTGTGAATAATGCCTTTAGTCACCATTTTATCTAATAATTGCAGCAATGTGGGTGCAGAAGCCTTAATTCCTTCAACATCTTTCACAGCCAACAAGGCTAAAAAATTCTTTTTAGCTGTACGAAGTTTTGCACGGTAAGCAGCATTGTGAACTCGACGTTTATCTGCTTGACGAGCACGTTTAGCAACTGATGGTATATTGGCCATTGTATTTCCTTTCCAAAATCTCACACGCCGGGAAGACAAAGTCTACCCCTAGCGAAGTGCGTGATTCTATCAAACAAAACTTAAAAGGCAAAGAATTATCTTTAAAAACAATTTTGATTAGAAAATTAATAGTCTCGTTAATCGGGATAAATTTCTCTCCAGTGCTTTAAAAAATTCGAAAAATTACCCTGGCGTAAACTTTGTCGCATTTGTAGCATAAATTTTCTAAAGAACTCTAGATTATGTAAGCTAGCAAGTCGTAGTCCTGTCCATTCATCCTCTCGAATTAAGTGATGAAGATAAGAAGCTGAATACCTAGTACATAATTTACACTCACAATCAGGGTCCACTGGAGTGTCCATAGTTCTGAATTTAGCATTTTTAATATTTACAGCACCTTTTGAGGTGTAGAGTTTTCCATGACGCGCAACTCGAGTAGGCATTACGCAATCAAATAGGTCTATACCATTCTCAACACCTAGCATTAAGTCTTGTGGAGTTCCAACTCCCATTAGATATCTCAGTTTATTAGACTTGTAACCGGGGGCTAAAAGCTTCAAAATTCTTTGCTTCTCCTCCTGGCTTTCTCCAACGGATAATCCACCTATTGCATAACCATCGAATTCCATTGATTGAATGACTTGTTGACTCTTGAATCTAAGATCATCGTAAACTCCGCCTTGAATAATGCCAAAAAGATACTGAGATCCCAAAGCAATGTTTTCAGTATCAGCTTTTGCTTCAAGACACTGATTCGCCCATCGATGAGTCTTTTCCATAGAGTCTTTGGCATATTCCCAATCACAATCGCCGGGTGGACACTCATCGAAAGCCATCATGATATCGGCTCCTAATTCGCGTTGAGTCTTAATCACGCTACTTGGACTGAAAAAGTGTTTAGATCCATCAATAATTGATCTAAATTCAACACCATCTTCCTTTATTCTGCGTAGATCCTTAAGAGAATAAACCTGAAACCCGCCGCTATCAGTAAGAAACAAACCGTCATAAGCCATAAATTTTTTTAAGCCACCGGCCTCATAAATTCTTTTTGAACCTGGTCGTAAATACAAATGATAAGTATTTGCAAGAATAATAGGAAAACCAAGGTCATCTAGATCTGTACTATCCAGTGTTTTCACCGTTGCTTTAGTTCCTACCGGCATGAACTGCGGGGTTTCAAATTTATGATTATTTATGGTTACGTCACAGACTCTGGCATGCGTATCTGCACTCTCTGTGACGGATTCTAATCGAATCATTATAAACTCCCCGATGATGCTCTTGCAGTAGCACGTAATTCATCGATGGCCCCATTTATCATCTCTCTCTCTCGAATAATCCTCTCTGAACTCCATTTTGATTTTTTATGCTTAAGAGACTTTAGAGCATTTTGGAAAAAGAAAATAGCTAATTCTAAATTACCATCTTCAGCATAACTAATTCCCAAATTTTTGTTGGCACTATAATGCTTTCGATTAAGTTTCGTGCAGATAATCAGATCTCTGATCTCATCCACAGAGTTATCCTGCAATAATGATCTTGCATAATAATATTCAGAATAAGTTGGTATTCGACTGATACCGAGTTTCAATTCTTTCAAGGCAGCTGTTTTAAGACCTTGTCGATAGTAAATCATAGCACGGTTGTATGAAGTAGATGGATCTGGTTTTTCTATATGCGCTGCGCTTAGTAAATTATGTAAAGCCTCCCAGTTATGATCTTTGGGATTAGCTAAACGAAATTGGACCAGTCGATGTTTATCTTCGCCATCACTCAGTGGATGCTCAAGTATGTTGATAAAATTCTGTTCAATCTTTGCTTTCTGACGAAGTGAATTCAAGTCATACTTTAATAACCAAAAAATAGCCCAAGGAATTAAGAAAAGAAACGGTAGCCATCTACGACTGGATGAGGACCTATTATTAATGCCTACCAAACTCAAAGAATAGATATGAGCGATCAAGATCTGAGTCGGCATTAAAAGGAGGCTAAAATCAAGCACAAAATGCATCTGAGCAGCGAGGAATATAACCAAAAGAGATGCCATATATTCAATTTTGATGAAAGGTCTCAACTTAAAAAGAATGCAAGTCAACGCAATTATCCAAATTATACTCAAAGGCGCACCCATCCAAACAAACATAAGTAAAACTGATTGGTGAATACTTGTAGTCCAGCGGATATTTAAAATATCAGAGTTCCCCTTCAGAAAAGGATCAGGATCATCAAAGTTGGTATTTTTCAACTCATTAAAATAATGTTCTGAAAATTTACCTTGACCAATTCCCAGCCAAAAATTTTGTTTGAAAATATCAAACGAAGTAAGGACCTCATGAGCTCTTATCGATAAAGACGAAAACATATTAATTTGATGAGGATTCGTGATTCCATATGCCAGAAGTATTAGGATTACAATCGAACCACTGGTAAGTAATAGCTTACGTATTTTCTTATCAGAGCATTTTAATAGAGTGATTAAATGAATAATAAAATAAGCTAAGATTGCTGTTCGGCAAAGAGTTATACAGAGCATAATTAGAACAGTAAAATCTATCAATTTCAGTGGAAGCTTACCATTTGCTGGATAGGCTAAGAAATACCAAAATAGTATTATGACAGCTAATAAGTTGGGATTACCAACCATCCCTGATATGTGATATTCAGATCCTTGGTACCAAGGTAAAATACCAACAAAATCAACGAAACCAACAACTAGAAAAAGTTTTAATACAAACCTTGCGATTACATTAAATTCTAATGGGAATCGAAAGAGAAAATAAGGTAAACAATACATTAATGACCCTAAACCTAGACTGTGAATAACCCACTCACTTTGATGGTAAAGGTCTGAGAAAAAAGGTATAAAGCAAAGCAACAACCAAGAGCAACGAAGAATTGAATCTTTCTGAATTAGATCTGGAGAATTACGTTTTATATAGACTAAGAACAAAAGCAATAGAACTAAAAAAACGGAATGAATTAGCATTTTGGGTAAATCAAACCCGTTATTCCAATTTGGAAATATAGCAAACTGATGTATAAGTATGAGTGGCAACCATATCCTAGAACTCTTCTGCATCGTTCTTGTCACCTGAATAGCTTGGTAGCAATCTGCTTTTCAATTACCGCACATGGAGGCTCAATTTTCACCTGATAAGCTAAAACTTCTAAACCTCGCTCAACGGCATTTAAGAGCGCTTCGGCATACTTAGCATCAATATCCCATGCAGGTTCAAAAATACTGGCATCACTACGATTGATAACAAAAATCAAAACCGCACGGTGACCTTGATTTTTCATCTCAAGCAATTCATTTATGTGCTTCAAACCTCTAGCTGTAACAGCATCAGGAAATTGATATGATCCAGAATTAGATACTAAACTTACGTTCTTAACCTCAACGTAACAAAAGCCTTTTTTCGTATCTTCGAGAAGTAAATCTATTCGACTCTTATTCTCAATACCGTACTTTACCTCACGCCGTAAATTAGAGTACCCAGTGAGCTCTTTAATTCGCCCTTGAATAATCGCCTCTTCCACAATATCGTTAGACCGATGAGTGTTTACCCCAATCCAACATTTTTGATTATGAACCCACTCTAAAGTTAATCTAAGCTTACGCTTTAAGTTCTCACTATCGCTTACAGCGACCCTATAACCGGGCTCAGCACAACCTTTCATGCTACCACTGTTAGGACAATGAACTGTTAATTCAGTACCATCATCTAAAACTACATCAGCTAAAAATCTTTTATATCTCTTAATCAAAGTTCCAAAATAAATTTGTTGTTCAATTTTCATGATATCAGCTTATCAAATGTGTCAACCGACTAAGGTCTTAATCGTCTCAGTTTAAAGCAAAACAGGACACACCCAGTTCGGGCATGTCCTGTTTTCAGAATCAATCTAAATTTATGACTTAAAATAATGATCTAAAAAACGCATCACATCCATGTAAAATGCACGCTCAGTATCTCTCGTGTTGATCAGCCTATACCGAACGAATTTCTTCACCTCTCCAGTAATATTGGAAATAGTTTGCTTCATATAATTGTCACCCACACGATGAATCTTTGCAGTAACTTGCAGAAGGCGGGATTCATGAGCTTCCAAATCACTGGTTACAGTGTTTATTATTTCTCGCGCAAGATCTTTCTCTTCCTGTAAAAGTTTCACGTACTGCTTCATCAACTCGGCTTGTGAACCATCAGAAGTTTTACTTTGTCGTAGCTCAACCTCTTTGGACAAAACCTCTTTGTACTTCATTCTGAGATTATAAACTTTTTCGATGTACTCAATTACGAAGGTTGTATCTTCGCTTCCTAACTCCTGAACTATTTCGGCCAACAGAGCAGTGTCGACACCCTGTGAGACTTGAGTTACTTCAGGTGCTCTTGGTGGGCTTTTTCTGCCAAAAGGGTTTTCTTCATCAGCACTCGCCGTAGCGCTCAGACCCACAGCAACCACACTGGCTAGAATGATTCCTCGCAATTTCATGATTCTCTCCTTTAATCCAACCTATATTCAATAATTTGATCTACTAATTTCCTGCCAGACGAGCTTGTTCTAATGCTTTCTGCGCACTCGAATACTGATCTCTAGCTGATTTGATAGCTTCCGCATCACCGCTCGCAATTGCCGCAGTAAGCGCCTGATAAGCAGTATTTACAGCTGCCTGTAAACTTGCTACGTCAACTCCTCCGGGACTTGTGGGTTGAGTTGGAGCAAGCGGTAGAGCGTTTGTCACTCCCCCGGTACCGTCACCATTGGCACCTGCCCCCGAATTATTTGGTTGATAGGGTCCATATCCTATAGGTGGCACTGGCTGTGGATAAACACCGTAACCACCGCCGTAGCCGCCGCCGTAGCCACCACCGTAGCCACCACCGTAACCGTAGCCACCGCCGTAGCCGCCGCCGTAGCCACCGCCATAACCACCGCCATAACCGCCGCCGTAACCGCCGCCATAGCCTGGGTAACCACCATAATATCCAGGATAACCTCCACCATATCCTCCACCGTAAGGATATTGTTCCGTATCATTTAGAATTAGATTACCGCTGTTAATCTCTTGTATTAGTGTATTTAATTCTGCGCTAGCTGTTTGATTGTTACGTATTGAAGTAACATACATCAAACGACGTATCAGGCGCTGATTTCCATGCGGAGGAATTGATGCCATTAAGCCTTGGAGTCTGACTCTGGCACGACTGGAGGAACCTCCAAAGTCTTGTGCTATTTGAGCCAGCTGTCCCAAAAGGAAATCTTTGTCTATGTCCTGTTGACCTGGAAACGTCTGATTACCGTCTCCTCCCCAAGATATTGGCAAATTACCCGCTTCAAAATCTGTAATTATTCCATCCATTTCGCGAGAAATATCATCTTTATATCTTAAATTCGATGCTAAAAATAAACGTCTTAGGAAATTTGAATCTCCAAAGCGTTGGACATATTGAATCATCTGACGTATTCGATTTTGAGCAGCCCATATGCGATTCTGATCAATATCACTTCTGACAAATCGTAATTGATCTTTTACCCAGTTCTCGTCAACATAACCCATTCCGCCGGGATACCCATATCCACCACCGTAGCCATATCCACCACCGTAGCCATAACCGCCACCATGCCCATATCCACCGCCGTAGCCATATCCACCGCCGTAGTTCTGACCACCTGGGTAATATCCCTGACCGTATCCATTACCACTGTAGTATGAATTACCGCCATTGCCATAACCATTATTATATCCACTATTGTAGCCGCTACCATTATTGTAACCGTTGTTATAACCGTTACCATTATTGTAGCCAGTATTGTATCCGCTACCGCTATTGTAGTTTCCGCCCCCTGAATACGAGCCTGAGTTACCGTAGTTTCCTCCTAAGCCATCATAGCGTCCGCTGCCACTTACAGCGGTTTGTGTGCTGAGTGTTTGAGCTTCGACTTGACCTAAGAACAGTGGTGAAACCGCAAATGCGGCTACCGCCATACCTACTTTTATAAAGTTCTGACTGTGATATATGGTTTTCATGGTTTCCTCCGCAGCTTAACTGCTTGGCTACAAAAATACTTTCTGCATTCCGGTTCAAACTACGCAGCTTTGATAGAAAAAGTTTCAAAAAGTTTTTTAGGATTGACATTTTTTTCAATAAATTAAAGTAAGTTTAAGTTTTCTAATACAGATTATTGGCCCTTGTCGTGTTTCTTGTTAGAATTCTAGGACTATTTCAAAATCTGTTTTACACAACCTTAATCAATAAGCAGGAGCTTCATGAAAATTACCTATCAATGGCTTAAACAATATATGAACTGGAACGCAAGCCACACAAAACTAGAGGAAGTTCTTACCGACTTAGGTATCGAAGTAGAGGATAGTCAAAAGACACTAGCAGATTTTAATGATGTAGTTGTTGGATTTGTCACAAACTGCAAAATTCATCCTAATGCTGATAAACTCCAACTGTGTGAAGTCGACATAGGCAAGCAAGAAAATCTTACTATCGTCTGCGGCGCACCTAACGTAACATCTGGAATGAAAGTACCCGTTGCACTCCCCGAAGCTCTTCTACCTTTTGGACAATTGAAACCTCGTAAGATTCGAGGCATTTTTTCAGAAGGAATGATTTGCTCGGAGGAGGAACTCGGATTCGCAGAAAAATCTGATGGTATATGGGAACTCGATGATAACTTCGAAATTGGAGAAGACTTCCGGTCTTACTTTGAGGAGGATGTTCAAATTGAGTTATCAATTACACCAAATCGTCCAGACTGGTTAGGCCTGCGTGGAATTTTACGAGAGTTACACGTAAAAAATGGCATATCTTACAAACTTCCTAGTACAAATTTAGTACCAAAAGACCTCAGTGATTATCGGGTGGAAATAAATGATTCAATCGGATGCCCTCGCTACGTAGGTGCATTAATTCGAGGTGTGCAAATAGGCCCTTCTCCCAGATGGCTACGACAGAGGCTGGAAGCAGTGGGACAGAGAACTATAAATAACGTAGTTGATCTCACAAACTACTTGATGATTCTTTATGGACACCCAATGCATGCTTTTGACGCCTCTAAAATTAGAGGAAATAAAATCATCATTAGATCAGCAAAAAATAACGAAATTTTAACTACACTAGATGGTGAAAAGCGAAGATTTAATGAGGATGATTTATTAATTTGTGACAATGAAGGCCCCTCAGCAATCGCAGGAGTCATGGGGGGTGCCGATTCAGAAATTGATAATGATACAAAAGATGTATTCTTAGAAGTGGCCTACTTCGATCCAATAAAAATTCGTAAAACCTCCAAAAAACAAAAGATGCATACAGAGGCCTCTCATCGCTTTGAAAGAGGAATGGATATTGAATTCCCAAGAGAATTAGCACACATAGCAGTCGATCATATTCTGGATATAGCAGGAGGAACTTATGAGGGAACAGTAGATAACTACCCGAAAGTTTTTGAGAGCAAACCTGTGACATTTGAATACAGCCTTACTAAAAAGATCCTAGGGATTTCTCCAGATAATCAATGGGTAAATAATACTCTCGAAAATTTTGGTTGTGCCCTTGAGCAAATAGACCAAGATCAGGTTCTTGTATACCCACCAAGTTTTCGCCATGATTTAGAACGACCAATTGATCTAATTGAAGAAATAGCAAGAATTTATGGTTACAACGAAATTCCATTTGAAGCACCCAAAGTGTTGATGCAACTCTTACAAGACAAACCATTAGAAATTATCATTGAAAGAACTCGTCAAGCTCTTTTGAAAGAAAATCTCAGCGAATGCGTCACTTATTCATTTGCTCGCCAGAAACATTTTAACAGTGTCGAGCTACTTAATCCTCTTGCTGAAGATATCGCCTACTTGAGAACAAATATCACCGATAAGCTGCTTGAAACGGTTATTCACAATTATAAAAAACAGAATAATCGAATTGGACTATTTGAAACTGGGGTTGTGTTTTCAAAAAATTCCGAAAGTCAATATTGTGAAGAACTCCATGTCTGCATTGCAGTTAGTGGTATTCAAACTAATGATTGGAAGAATAAAAATACGCATACCGACTTTTTCGATCTTAAAGGAATCGTAGAAAGACTTTTTGCCCACCTCCATCACACTTTTCAATGGAAAGATTGCCAAAATCCTCATGAAAATCTCAATGCTGACTCAACTCAGAATATCTATTTTCAAGGTAAGCCTATTGGTTTTGCTGGACTAGTTGAGAGCAATTATCTTAAAAAACAGAAAATTTTTTCACCAGTGGCAATATGCGAAATAAACCTTGAAAAAATTATCTCTGCGAAAGAAAAATCACACAAGTATAAACCTCTGCCAAATTTACCTGGCTCAGAAAAACAGCTTGCTCTAATTACCCCCAAGGATATTGAGGCGCATCAGATCATGAAAGAAATTTCTAAACTGAAGATTAAAAATCTTGAAAACCATGAAATTTTTGATTTATACGAGGGTAAAGGTATACCTAAGGGATACAAAAGCTTAGGAATCTCATTTTATTTTAGAGGTAACGAGCGTAGTCTTTCAGAAGATGAAATGGGAGAACAACTGGAGAAAGTTTTAGAAGTTCTACATCAAAAATATAATGTGACTTTACGCCCTTAAATTCAATGAAGCTTCTCGAATTTCTTAAGAAATATTCCGCTGACAGTAACTTTGTAATCTTCACGGGTTCATGTGCCTTTCAAAAAGAACTTATAAGAATATTCTTTGCTAAAGAGTTACACTCATCACATCCAATTTCAAGTCAATGGCTCAGCGCTAAGGAACAAGGTATTGATCAAATTTGCCAAAATTTCGAACAGCCTGCTTTGTTTGCAAAACCAACTCTCTACGTAATCGATGAAACTCAAACCTTATCTTTGAGCCAGAGAGAGAGACTGCTTAATGCATGTTTGAACTCGGCTAATCCCAAATTTTTTAAGCTACTTTATTTTTCTAAATTAGATAAAGTGTCCGATTTAATCAAATCAAAAACTGTAAGCTCAGAATCGAAACAACTTAATTCAATAGTAAATTTAACCATGCAGGCAATGAAAATAATGGAATTACCTACCAATAAATATCTGGCTGAAAAAATTTCTGAAATTCACTACTCTAATCCTCTACAAATTTTGAGTGAATTACAAAAACTTAGCCTATTTCTAGAACCTGGTGAAGAAAATTTTGTGATACAGGATGTTCTACCGTTATTCCCCAAAAAAAATAACGCAAATTTTTTTGGTTTTTTGGATGGCATAGGAACACGGCGAATAAAAAGATGTCTACAAGAAATCCAAATATTAAAAGAGTCTTCAGAATGGGAACCAACTCGATTATTAATTTCCACTAAATCTCATTTTCGTAAACTTTTAGATCTAAAGAATTGGATTTATACCCCAGACGAACTGATGCTATTTCAGTATTCTCATCGATACTTAACTTCCCGTAGCCGTAGAGAAAAAGAGAAACTCTCCGCAAATATTCGAAATTACTTCCAAGAACGCCTAACTTTAGTACAATTTGAAAAATTTCAGAAGCAATTCAAAAGCGACTATTACTTAGGTAAGTTAGTATTCCAACAACACTATTTCAGTAGAGACAAACTAATCAACCTTCTAAGTGAATGCACAAAAATGATTGCCGAGTTACAAACAAAAAACTCTCATGAGGAGCATGCATTTCATCAATTTGTATTTAATTCCTGTCAGAAATAAAAACTAGATTAGCGCTAAATACAAATTTTTAATTTACTTGGCTGTTCCATGTAGCCTGAAGTGACGCTCCCGAAATTAGTTCTATGTCATTTTTTCCAGCTATCTTGGTTGCTGCATTAGTAAACGAGCCCAAACTAACGATGACAGCCTTGTCGACCTTATACTCAGCCATCTGCTCAACTGCGGTTTTTAATTCTATTTCCCCAGTATCACCTTGGTTTCGGTGAAAGGCCCAAAATACCGATAAATTCGCTTTATTGGTACACTGAAGGTAAAGACTTGTACCGGAGCCATCTAATACTATCTCTTTTCTTACAATATGACCTTGTCGCTCTAGGTAACGCTGGATCGTACTCTTAAATTGCTGAGGAGGCATTGTTTCTAACTGCTTAATATCAAATTTCTCAGACATACTAAATACATGCTTACTAGCAGCTGACAATTTTGGATGCAGCCATTCCTCGACGACAGAACTTTGAAAAGGGGGTATTTCAAATAGTTCCGAAGCTTTTAGATTAGCACTACTTATGCTGACAGTTTCAAGAAATGAATTCTGACCTTTCCGTGCCTCATATTCTCTCAAAAGTTCCTCACGACTTCTTCTTTCTTCAAGCATCTTAAATAAATTGTTTACATTCTTGAAGCTGGCACCTTGACTGATAACTGATTGCCAGGCATTCTTTGCTGCGTCGTAGTTCAATGTCTCTGAATCTCTAAACAATAACATGAATCCTAACTGCCATTGAATTTCTTGTTTCTGAGATGGGTTAAGGTATATATGGGCAAGTGCATTTTGAAGAACACGAGCCCAAATGTCACATTCCTTGCATGATAGACTTCCTGCGTTATGGTAGTAAGCTGGCATCACCAGAATCAAAGCATCCTGACCTTCTCCTGCTTGGCTCGCATCTAAATTTAATAAGAAATCTATAAAATACTTTTGGGCGGATTGTCGATCACCCATTTCATAAAATAGCTTTCCCAACAAATAGTTATCTTTATTCTGTGAAGCCGCGTTAGCCAATAAATCAAGTAATATATTTCGCGCTTCATCTGGTCGCCTGATTCCTATATAACAAGGAATCATACTTCGAAGTACCTCCATATTTTTAGGGTCTTTTTGTTGGCATTCTTTAAGTAATTCTAGGGCTTCGTTATAATAACCTTGTGAACCAAGAGCGTAAGCTAAACGCTCTAGACCACCCGAGTTTCGATCCTCTCTAAGTGAACGCACATAATGGAAAAATGCCTCTTCGTATTTTCTTCTACTCCAAAGGATTTGAGCAAATTCTTTATGGATTACGTAGACATTAAATTCCTGTTTACCACTTTCATATAATGTCAACAATTGTCTACAAACTCTCGCAACTCCGTCATGCTTACCACGAACTTTATAAACCTCAAGAAGACTTAAAGCCGATCCCACATTATCAGGATCCTCCTTTAAGTGAGTACGTAATTTCTTCTCAGCTCCGGCATAATCGCCTTTATTAATATCGTTCTGAGCTTGATTGAAGAGTTCGCTGTTCTTCCCTCCGCTTCCCATGAAGCGAGCAACTGGAAAGAATGCAAAAAGACTAATTACAATCGCACCTACTAAAACAGCCCAAAACATCAATTACACCTAGAATCTCAGCCGACTTAGAGGCAATTTGCGTTATCTCCAAGTAGGAATGAAAGTTTCATAGAAATCAATACAACTACATAGCCTTAAATGATGAGGAATGGAATTGTAAAGAATTATATATTTCTCTCTGCCATAAAGGCCAATCATGAGGGCCTTGACCCACATAAAATTCACATGGCACCTGTAATTCCGTCAGGAAATTATAGAAGCGATCGCACTCCGGAATCAATTCCTGCTCACCATCCCCGCAGTTAACTCGGACACGTAAACCTGAATTTTTCAGATGATTCAGACTTTCTCTGGTCAAATTATAAAGCTCTTCAGAAATTGGACATGACAATAAGCTAACGGAGGCAAATTGGTAAGGATTATTACAAGCAATTTTATAAGCCCAATGAGCCCCAATTGATAACCCCTCTATCGCCTGACCTCCAAAACCCTGCCAAACTCTATACTTCTGTGTGATCTGAGGAATAACATCATTCGTCATGTACTCATGGAAAAGGTGTTGATCATTTTGACTAGTCCAAGCCTCGTGCTTATCAGGCATCACGATTACCATTTCCTGAGTGAGATCCTCGGCCACTAGCCCATCTGAAATTTCTGCCAAATTACCCTTTGTTGCCCAGCTAAGTTCATAATCTAATAGTCCACACATTAGATAAAGAACGGGATATTTATTATTCGTCAAAAAATAATTAGGTGGTAAATAAACCACATAATTCATTTCTCTTCCCAATGCATTCGAATATAAAGAATCATGTAACAAAGTGCCCTTCTCGCCAGATGTACTCAACAAAGAATTGTCATCGGAGGTCTTGTCCGTCCTTAATATTCGTGGATCCTTCGCATAATTACCGTCAATTACGAATTTATAGATAATATCGCGAGAACCCAGACTCTGGGTCGTAAGCTCCCACAAACCTTGTCCTTTTGGCTCTAAAGGTATTTGTTCCCAAAGACTGAAATTACCTGATACCTCCACGTGATGAGCACGAGGTGCATAGAGCCTAAAAGTTACTGATTGATCGGGATTCACTTGTGTATGCATA
This sequence comes from bacterium, assembly GCA_036339875.1. Taxonomy (GTDB): domain Bacteria; phylum Muiribacteriota; class UBA6191; order UBA6191; family UBA6191; genus JAYZAC01. The sequence goes on from JAYZAC010000063.1 coordinate 18,679, forward strand.
ATTACCTCTATTCGAGAAGTTATAAATTGTCGTTATCCTGAGGAAGAATACGTGGAGAAGGCAAAGGAGTAGAATGTCTCAATAGAATCTGATTTAAGGCCAAACGCTCCCGCTCAAAGATACCTGTAAACTGGCAAGCATAAATATACTCCAAATTGCCATTTTCTTCGGTTTCAGAACGACGGATTATCTTAGCAGTTACTCCCATAAAATCAAAAAATTCTAGAGTAAATTTAGCCTCGATTTCTACTCCCGGCTCTAGCAGTGTCATGGAACCAAACTCCATTCCTCCCACACTTATATCGTTGGTCAATCCCTCATACAACTTTTGACTAAAGCCCTCATCAGTCAGAATTCGAAATTTCAGATCAACCTCTCTTCGAATCCTCTCATAAGCTCTTTTCTGTAATAAAGCATCCATAAATTTAGGAGTCGAGAAACGCATATGACCAGTATCAAACTTTTCTAGGTGTTGATTTTCGATAGCAACCTTGAAACTTACAACCTCACTACCAATTAAACACTGTACTACCGCAAAATTAATATCTCTGAAGAAAAACTTCTGACCCTGAATATCATTAGGCCAAGCAATTACAAAGTTTTTCTCATCAACCTGAAGAACCTGAGAGTAAAGATTTAATTTTCCTTGCTCTGGGTCAAAGACCACCATACCGACGAACTGATTTATTCTAAAAACATTTTTATCGTATGTTCCACGGCGTATCAAAATTGCCTCCTAAATGCAAACTGGAATGATAATCTGCTTACGAAAATCCGAAGCAAAAGAAAGATTGCGACTTACATAACCTAGCTGATGATGTTCTCTCCGTCAACCCTCTTAATTCGCAAGATCGCAATGCAATTCTAGTAAATAAGTTTGATAATTTAGCTTAATAGATCTAACCACGGCCAGATTTGCTCTTCAACTCACTTAATTTTTTAATTCGTTCAAGAGTTTTAGCATTTCGAGGCGACTGAGGAACGAGCTTTATACATGTTTCAAAGTTGGTAATCGCCTCGGAGTACATACCTTTTTTCTCTAGTGCTTCGGCAAGATTGTAATACGCATTCGGATATTTATCCCAAATCTTAATCGACTCTTTATACCATTTGATTGCTTCATCTAATTTACCGTTTTGACTTAATAAAAAACCAATATTATTCCGTACCACTGGGTCTTTGGGAGTTTCTGAAGCTAATTTTTTCAAATGAATAATACTTTTCTCTGGCTTTTTCATTTGATCATATAAAGCAGCTAAATTAGTGTATGCCTTAGCATATTTCTTATTCCCGTCAATGGCCAGAAGATAATGCTTTTCAGCCTTCTTAAAATCTTTCTTAATAGAATATAAAAAGGCTAAATTATTGTGAGCTGCTGCAAACTTGGGTTCCAAATTTACCGATTTAAGGTAATGACTGATGGCTGTATCCAGATTTCGGCGACCACCCTCTATCAAGCCTAAATTGTAATGAGCAAAGGCATAGTTGGAATCTATTTCAATGATCTTATTCCATTCCTTTACTGAATCGCCCTCTTTACCAATAGTTAAATAAATCCTAGCCAAATTTTCTCGAGCTTTAATATTTTTGGGGTCAAGCTTCAAAGCTTCACCCCAAGCCTCGATAGCCAAATCAACCTGACGGACAGAAGCATAGATGAAACCCTTGTTAATATACGCGTTGACATATTTCGGAGAAATTTTTATGGACTTTGCTACATATTCCAGAGCTTTATCAAAGTCACCCTTTTGCGTGTGCAAAAAACCCAATGAATCCCAGACTTTGTGATTTTTACTATCTAATCTGGCAGCCATCAACCAGTATTTCTCAGCTAATTCTAGTTTACCCATTAAAAAGCAGGCGCCACCAAGGTCATAAGCTGCATCGCCATATTGAGGATCGGTCTTAAGAGCATTCGTCCACTCTCTTAAAGCCATAGCAACACGCCCACGTTTCATATAATATTGACCGTTTTGAAATGATTTTCTTGCCTTGGGGTTTTCAGTCCCAGAGGCTGCAAATAATGTTTGACTATCAGGAATGAGATAAAAAAAGCCAACCAAAATTACGACGCGAACTGAAAGATACCATTCTTTAATATTTACCTGACTCTTTTGCATGATATTTCCTCATGATAAGCTTTAATTGCGACCCTGCTTTACTTAATTGCAGCAGAGCTACCAAAATCTATTTTATTCTTTGAGAAACTCTTTATCCATAAACCCCGTGGTGAAGTATCCCTTCCTAAAGGTATCGGTAGAAATAATTTGATCATGCACATTTACAGTCGATTCAATTCCTTCGATTTCGAATTCCCGTAAAGCTCTTTTGCCTCTAGCTATTGCATCATCACGATCTTTTCCCCATACAATTAATTTGGCAACCATAGAATCATAGTAAGGCAAGATACTATCTCCCGCAGATACCATTGAATCGATACGAACTCCATAGCCGCCTGGATAAATTAATCGCACTACCTCTCCGGGAGAGGGAGCAAAATCGCGTTCTGGGTCTTCCGCATTAATTCTAAATTCAATACTATGTCCATTAAAATTAATCTCATCCTGACTGAAACTCAACTTCTCACCTTGTGCGATCAATAACTGTTCGCGTACAAGGTCTACTCCTGTGATCATTTCAGTAACGGGGTGCTCAACCTGTAGACGAGTATTCATTTCCATAAAGTAGAAATTCTCATGCTTATCAACTAAGAATTCTACGGTTCCCGCATTTCTGTAACCAATTGCCTTTGCTGCAAGTACTCCTGCTTCGCATATGCGCTGACGTAATTCGTTTGAGATAACTGGAGATGGAGCCTCCTCCAATAACTTTTGATGCCGACGCTGAATAGAGCAATTTCGCTCACCTAAATGGATCACATTTCCATGATGATCAGCTAAGATTTGGACCTCAACATGACGAGGCTCTTCAACAAATTTTTCGACGTACAAGTCGCCATTCCCGAAAGCATTCAAAGCTTCAGCTCGAGCCATCTCACATTGCTCGGAAAATTCTCGCTCAGAGGATATGACTCTCATTCCTTTTCCTCCACCACCAGCTGACGCTTTAACCATAACAGGAAAGCCACATTTTTTTGCTATCTGAAGACCATCTTCAACAGAAGTTATCAATCCATCACTTCCTGGTACTACTGGTACACCAACTTCTATCATGGTTTGTCGAGCCCTAGCCTTATCTCCCATTTTAGTAATTGACTCCGCAAGAGGCCCAACAAAAGTAATACCACACTCACTTAATACTTCTACAAAATCCGCATTTTCAGAAAGAAATCCATAACCCGGATGAATTGCATCTGCACCAGTAATTTCTGCTGCCGCAATTATATTTGCCATATTGAGATAACTTTCGCGAGCTGGTGCTGGACCTACACAAACAGCTTCGTCTGCCAAGCGCACGTGCTGAGACTGAGAGTCTGCCGTAGAATGCACGGCTACAGTTTTCAATCCCAACTCCTTACAAGCCCTAATAATTCGTAAAGCAATTTCACCTCGATTAGCAATCAATACTTTAGCTAATTTCATTATTATCCTCACACAATTCGAGTAATAATTCGTCATAGGCAACACCTTCTTGATGCTGAGCAACTAATCGATGAACAACTCCCACGTGCGCGCTACGGAGCTCATTCATAATATTCATTGCTTTTAAGTAGCCTAAGACTTGCCCCCGAGAAACTTTCTCTCCAATACTAACTTTTGGAAAAAATTGCCCTACACGATTTGCCTTAATCTCTATTATCCCCGAAAGAACCTCAGTTTTTTCAGAGGCTTGATTCATAACTTCTGTTTCAGATATTTGGGGATCTCCCAAATCATCTACTGATAAAGTTTGACGGCGCTTTAAACTTATTGATTGATTTCCCGAGGAGACTTCAAATTGACTATAATCAGATTCTGAAAAATGCTGTATCAAATTACGAAGATTAATACTCATGAATCACTCCCCTGACGAACTAAAACTACAAAATTTTCCCTCATTCGTTCTTTTGTTACAATTGGCGCTTCCACTATGATCCTTGCACCATTAATCACATCCATAAAACCAACTTCACTGCTATACCTCGGAACTACATGAAAATGGAGATGGGAAATGCTAGCGCCACTAAATTGTCCCATATTATACCCTAAATTAAACCCTTGAGGGTTATACATCAGTTTCAGTACTTTAATAGACATTATTTGTAAGTGATGACAATCAAGAACCTCTTCATCATTTAAATCTTCAATCGTTTCAATATGGCGCTTAGGAGCGATCATCAGATGCCCTGGATTGTAAGGAAACAAATTCAGCGTTACAAAAAAACTATTCCTCTCATAGACTATTAGATTATCTACACCATCAACACCATCTAAAGAGGCACACAAAATACAATCTACCGAAGGTCTCTCACCTTGAGCATACTTCAATTTATCTGGACTAAACAGAATTTTTCTATGCT
>JAYZAC010000064.1:0-5916 GCA_036339875.1 bacterium
ATATTTACGATGAACTCTAACGGGGACTTTCTCATCCCAACAATGTTCATATGGTGTTTTTTGAAGAATGTTTTCGTAAACCGGCTCTGAAGATAAAACATTTACTTTGACTTCGAATTCGTAAGACTGGGCTAACAATTGAGTGCATGCGCAAATAAAGATAATTTTGGCCAACATATGAAGTTCTCCCTGTAATTAATTATTTAGTTTAGATGTTCAAACCACAAAATAAGTTACTAATTTTTATAAAAATCAGCTTAAAAATCGAATTTCTTTAAATTCCTAAGCTTAGAAAGCGGCCAGAAGCTATAGATGCGAGATAGGAACCTACTTTGTTAGTGGCTAGATATTTGCCCACCTGTAGACTCTAAACACCGAACCGTTGAACCGGATATCCAAAGCTTCATCAATTTCGTTCACTCATTCATAGGATAACAATTTGTACTAATATCTCTCAAGGAGCTTAGTTTCATATGGTCTCGACAGATTAATTAAATTCTTAGTCAAATAACCGCCGCTTTTCTAAGAACAATTTTTTAAGTTATCCCTCGCAATATTATTCATTAAAGCCAATGTTACTGATTAATTGACTATATTTTGCTACATTAGGTTGAAGCTTTCGAATTTCAGTCCTACTTTAAACGAGTGGACATCAGTTAATAGATGCTAAGAGTCAGGAGAGGTTGTGCTACATTTTTTAATTTTGTTATTTAGCATTCAGTTTGCTACAGCGAATCATTTTGAAGAATTAAATGTTTCAAACGGTATTGATAAGAATCTTGCCGTGACTTCTCAAGTTACTAGCAAAACTGATTTTGCTGAGGCTGACAAACTCTATGAAGAACGCGGAGTGGATATTTCAAATGCTAAGAAAGCCATTGAAATATATAAGAGTAAACTGGAGTCTGCTAACCAGCAAAACGCTTCGAGGTATATTCAACTTGCCCGTATGGAGTTTTACATTGGGCAATTTATGGAAACTGATAGCAAAACAGAAAGGCTTGCATACTTTCAATCGTCCTACCGAAACGCCCGCAAAGCAGGAAAAGTTTTTCATCAGGATTTTCTTGCATTTCCGGATTTAGAGAAGACGGAGGCTCAAATTTATACCGAAGCAATCTATGTTTATACGCTGGGTTTATCCCAGTGGGCCAAGCGGAAAGGTGCATTTGTCATTTTAAATAGATGGCCTGAGATTAGAGATATTAATCAATTATTAATCGATAATGAATTCGGGCAAATAGATTATTTTGGCCCATACAGAGTCATTGGATTAGCACATAATGAAATGCCTGCTTTTGCTGGTGGCCAAGCCAAGATAGCCAGAAAATATCTTAAAATAGCTTTCGAAAATACGAGAATCGATAAAGGCTGCTCAGCCCATATGTATAATAATATAGGTTACGCGACGAGACTCTTGAAGGATGATAAAGATGAACAAGCCTGCAAAATACTCATAAACGCAAGGTTTCTATTTACTAAAGACTTTGAAAATATATCTCCAGAAAGGATTCCTGAAAGTCTGACAGAGAAGAAGACGATTTTGCAGATATGGCGTAAAAATAAATGCTATAAATTTGAAAATTAATTAATAAATTAAAAAGCCCCTTAGATCTATTTCTAAGGGGCTTTTTTTATTGAATATGAATTCAGTGACAATTATTCTTGGTCTAAGTTTGCAATTTCTTCGAGAAGTTTGATTTTCTCTGATGAGTAACCCGTATTGTAAGGTCTTGATGGAACCAATTTATCTAGGCTATCTTCGATTTTGTCTAAGTCATTTTCGATTTTATTACGAAGGCAGATTCTAGCTACTTGTGCTATTTGCTTCCTACCCAGCTTACTTAACAAATCCTTTTTTTGAATCACACCAAGTATTGCTTTGTAATCTTTAATATTAAGATCACAGAATGATGGACTTCCAGCGGTATAACATGTGGGATGAGTATCAAATCCATATTCCTTTATTTCATCACAACTTACCGATTCATTTGCATAGTTTCCTAAAAGAAACTTTCTTAGACTGTTAATTAGACACTTCATTGTGCCAATGCGCCATTTATTGCCTTTTTCTGTAAATTCATTCCTACTGGAATCGAAGGCGCGGCAGTACTTACCACCATAGCCGATGGCGTAACCGCCTTCGCCACATGGATATCTTTCCTCTAAGACGTTTTCGTAAAACTTACACTCTTTAGCCACAGACTCATAATTGTTAGTATTCGTAGACGAAGTTGACGTGTCAAAAGCTCCTATCTTTGCAAGCGAAACGAATAGGATTGATATTTTGATGATTCTACCGATAATTCCAAACATAAAGCACCTCAAATTAAGTTGAAAAAGTTGGACCAACAATAATGAACAGAATTTGTTCGTGAAGAGGTGATATGGATGAGTTCCAAAAGTTTTAAATGATCTTCAAATGTAATTAGGCATTCGAATTTATTTATGTTGTTTACTGATTTGAACTATTTAGAATTCGAAATTTAAGTGCTCGTAAATGGGGAACTTTAGGTAAATCATCGCCGAATAGAAGTCTATTTATCTTTCGCTTTGAGTTTTTTGATTCCTGATAAAGTTTTTCAAGAGTTAGATCTTCTATTTTCGATACATTCACAGGAAAAGCTGTAAGATATTTTTGGAGTAAATCGTCATCTATCTCACTGTAACCTTTGCTGCATAAATCCCTAGCTAAGTTATCAGCTCCAGAAGCAATAAGATTTTTACCAATAAATGCAGATTCGTCCTTGTCATACATAAATTGTGCAAAGGTTGGGTCAATCAAGTAAAACTTATTGTTTTTAATTTTTGTAATTATGAATGCATGCACCTGACTGGATCCAAAGTCCGCGCCCATTTCTAAGAGAATTTGATGATTTTGATGAACACCAAGATCCTCTAAGTAGATCGAGCCAATAGTTTGCGCCAGTATGCAATATCCTCCAAGGTATTGTGGTTTAAAAAATTCCTCAATTGATTTTACTCCTGAGAGACTGGTGGCAAATAATCCCTTTCTGATATAGGAGACGGTTAAGTCTAGAAAGCGATGTGAGTTTGAAACTTCTGTATAATGTGAATTTTGTTTGTCACTTTCAATAATCCATTTTCGTAACTCAACTTCTTTTGATAATTCAGTTTCTATGAAACTGCATTCGCATCCACTGAATACATCATTGAGGCTTACAAACATTGAGATCATGAAAACTATTAGAATACATTTTTTATTCATGTAATAACTATATACAAAGATTTATAAAGAACTATCTGTATGATTGGATGTCGTAGATGTTTATTATGTTTGTTAGTATCTTGTAATATCCTTAGAGATTGTGAGGCATCAAATGAAAAATTCTATTTTATTAATGATAATATTCAGTATGGAGCTATTTGCTTCATCTACCATGATGATGCCTCAGAAAGAGAATAGAGATGACGGAAAGATTGTAATCGGAGGCTCAGTTTCAACCCAGACAGGCTATCAAGCTCCAAGGTTAAAACTTTTCAGAGAATACAGTTCTGAGCGTCAAAAAAATTGCTTATATTCAACCGCTGTAAAGTTGGCAACCGAAGCAACTGATTCTCTTCTTGCCACTGAAAGTCAGATTGAATCTCAATTAAACCAACTAAAGACTTTAGTAGATAATTACGATAAGACACCTCAATTTTGTTTGGAGATGAACAGTCCAAGACTAATAGTTACGATCAAAAATCAGTGGGCAAAGGCTTTTCGTTCGGGTGATAAAAAAGCTTTTGATGACTGGTACAAAAACTTTGAAATCGAATCTATCAAAATTTTTAGTGCTCTCGATGCGCTCACTGTACAATTTGCCAAACCATATGCCCTCAAAAAGCTTATTGCTGAAATTTCTAAGCATCCTGCTGTAGATTATGTGGAGAATGATGCTGTTTTCGGGGGAGGTCCTGAAGCACTCGAAATTCAAAAGCCGGGTCTTTTTATCTTTCGTGAAGGATGGGGAGACTGCTTTGCTGGTTGTATTCATGGTCGAAAGCTGACCCTTCAATTAGATGGTAAAAAGGTCAAGGAAATTGAGCGGAAAGAATGGTAGTTGTAACTAATCTAGGGTACAACTTATCGATTTTTTGAATAAGCTTTTATATTCAATCGACGAGCCTTAGTCGCTTTAATTTGCATACTTTTAAGCCAACAGGATTTTTATTAAATCCCGCTAAGCTTCTCAGAATTTATTCTTTTGAATAGCATCCATGCCATGAAGAAAAAGGTTGTAAGACCAATTGCTGCAAAAATAGCTGGTTTTGGATCTTGGATACTACTGACCGAACCAGCGTAGGTGGCGATGAGTGCATAGGGTACAGAACTCAGCAACCAAAGCGGTAGAAAGCGGTAAAAAGACATTTTAGTAATTCCTGCAAGACACGCCGAGACCTCAGGTAAAACGGGGGTAGCTCTAGATAAAAGAATGATGATTGGACCATGCTTTTGAAAAGTTTGAACAGCTTCCTCTCGCTCCGAAGGGTCTGAGATTAAAGAGTTGAGAAGTTTATCGCCGTATCTTCGGCTAAGAAAGTATCCGCAGAGTCCCGCCGCCAATACACCAATTATGGCTGCTATGAAAGCGTAGACTGGTCCTAAAAAATAGCCTGCCAATAGCATTATGGATAGCGTAGGCACGGCCATAAATAAATCACAGAAGAGTAGTCCGGCTACGATTAGTGCTACAAAAATAGGATTGGTATTCTTGGCCGCTTCCATCCAAATTTCGATTTTTTCAAGCGTCAGAATTCCTGTGAATTTAAACAAAATCAACATTCCCGTGAAAAATAAGAAAAGCGTTAGGGCTATTTTAATTAAAGATTTCATACATTAGTCCCACGGAATAACTGTTCTGAAGTTTTTACCATTTGAGTAATAAGATGTAGAGATAATTTCTCCGCTCTGATTGTATCTATTCCATTCTCCATGTTCTTTTCCATTTCTGAAAAATCCACTTTCCTTCAGTTGTCCGTTAATATCATAGTATTTCCATTCCCCAGTAGACCTACCAGTTTTCTCATTCTTAAATCCTGATATCTTAAGCTTCCCATTTTTATGGAATTTTTCGAAGCGTACTGCTATTTCCTGATCTTGCGATTGGAAGCAACCAGATAACAATAAGGTCGTTAGGCAGATACTTAATTGAAAAAGTTTCATACCCACAATGTATTAAACAATATTAATCAGAGCAACTAATCCTCAAGAATTGAACTTAGATTATCCTGTACTTAATCATGTTCAAATTCTTTCATTTTTTATCCCCACCTTATTATTCGGGGTGTGGCTCTTTCATAAATCAATCACTCAACTTTATTGTCCGCTTTTAACCAAGCTTTTTATCACCGTTTTCTCGCTATAATTTTTAAGCTAAAAAAAATTGGAATCGAATGATCAATTTGACTTTACTGATTGGAGTTACACATTTTGAGGTCTCTCATATTTTTTTCGTCTCGTAAAATAGTTTCTCTAAGATCAGTACCTATGGTTTGTGCAGGTAAGCGAATCGATCTTGGACTTCTAGCATGAAACAGATTATTAATTTTCTGATTTGTTACGGCTAAAGAATAAACATCGACTTCTGCTAAAGGTAGTATGTTGTCTGTGCAGTACGTATGAAAATCCTTCCAGATCAAGCTTTTAATGCTCAGTATTTTCTCACTTGGAAGCTCGCTCTTTACAGCATTTTTAAGTCCGAATGAATCATGAACTATATAAGCAAGCTTCACCTTAGATCGATTTTTGATGATCCACTTAACATTTTCACTAGAATTGAGTAAGAGCACAATTTGATGCTCAGATGCTTCAGTAAGATCTACAGTCAGGCGGCTTGTGTAGTATTGTGAAGTATTTCTGCCACGTTTGCCACGCTTATCACTGTAATCGATTTCACGAGTCTCATTGAA
>JAYZAC010000065.1:0-10465 GCA_036339875.1 bacterium
GCTGTTCTTTAAGGTTTAATAGAAGATTATATTCCCCTAAATCACTTCTCTGCTGAGCATGCTCTAATGCCTCAGCGGAATAAAATGCAAAGTTAGCCTCAGGAATTTGATGTTGAATTAATCCTAACTCATCCCCAACAATTAACATATCTGAAGGTTTACAACCTTTAGCGAAAGTACTAATTAGTCTCAATTCTGGGACAATCATTTGCTCTAGCATTTGATCAATGAATTCACCCCCAGATTTCAATACTAATTTACTATTGGAGGATAGAAAGTGGCACAAAAACTGTTCTTGGAGCTTCTCCCATGGATGGCTTCCTAAACTACTATCAAATCTTTTTTTGAAAAATTTAACTGCTTCGCTATCGAACATAATAATCCACCAAAGCGCTAACTCCTACACAATGTACGCCACCTGCAGTAGTACGAGTCCCAACACTAAATAAATGCACTACTCTTGTCATTTGTCGGTTCTGAATCCCCTGATTTAGGGTTATGGTATTAATAAAATTATTTAATTCTGTAGCAACTTTTCTAATGACCGCAGCTATACCACTACTTTTTGATATTTTCTTAGCCGAATTTCTAATTTTATTCCAATCAAAGGTCTCAAGAGACGATATAGAAATAGTAAAATTAATCATAGTCAGTAGAGCAATTTTTGCAGAACTTCCAGTTTTCAAAATATCTCCTTACACAAACTGGTCCTCTAATTGACAAATTGTATGAATTTTTAGTTTCTAATTCAAGAAAACTAAGCTTTGTATGGTAACTAATCCCGAAGTTTAGCTACCAAATTTATGAAAATGGATAAGGATAGACATAAAATTAAAATCTTAGTAGCTGATGATTCAGAGTTGATTCGTGATCGAATTATTCAAGTCCTTGCAATGGAAAACTTTGAAACTTTTGAAGCTGAAACTGGAGAAGAGGTTCTTAAGGTAGCCACGCAAGTATATCCAGATTTAATTCTCCTGGACATAGTATTGCCTGACATCAATGGAGTAGAAATCTGTGGAAAACTAAGATCTATGGACAACTTCCCATTCGTTCCTATCTTGATGTTAACCGTCAAGGCTAGTGCATACGATATTTCTAATGCCTTCAAGAATGGAGCTTCAGATTACATTCGTAAGCCCTTCATTGCTGAAGAACTTTTATTGAGAATTAAATTACATCTCAAAAATCTAAAACTTCAACGCTATTTTACATCAACAACGAGGCTCCTGAATCAACTTGAAATATTTGGTAACAAAGATTTTCGAGATCTAATTAATCAGATCAATCACGTCAAAACTCAACTAAGCGAAAGCTCCCTTGGGTTTCCATCGGGAATGATATCTCAATTTGATAATCTCGAACGCGAAGCTGAGCAAGCGTTTGTAAGATTTAAATCAATTGTGAAAATTTAACGACTAAACAAATTTCGAATTGAACAATTCAAGTTTCTATCGCCAGCTTTAGATAAAGTTTTAATTACCTTATTCCGAAAACATATGTAGAAAATTTTTATAGTAAAATTGTATCTAAAGAAGCCGAGAGGACTACGTGAGCGAATTGATCTACATACGAAGGAATCATGCTTGCATATCAATTTTTCTGCTTATTATTATCAGTTCTATCATTCAAGCTGTTCCCATGTATTCTCAAAGAGAAGGAGTAAGTTGTATTTACTGCCATACTAGTCCTAATGTCAAAAGGCTAAATGATGTAGGTCTATTGTACGGACGCAACGGCCATTATTTTCCTTATCAGTTCAAACCAAAAATTTCACAACAATTTCCCGATAGTAAATCCGACCCTGCATACCTAAAATTAAAGCAAAGGTATATGAAAAAATACTTTAAACGGGACCCTATTAACGAATATATTGAGAGAGGTAAGAGATTATTCTTTGGCTCTTTTAAGCTTGAAAAGAAAAGCGCGAAGACATGTGCTTCGTGTCACACTCCCAAAGAAATAGCTCAAGTTAATAGAAATTATCCTCGTTATGTACCTTTAATGAAGAAAGTTGTAAGTTTGGAACAAATGCAAAATTACTGTCTCGTACAGTATCTGTCTGGTAAAGCAATTGAACCCGGCAGTAAAGATGCTCTATCCATTGCTGCCTATCTCAACAGTATCTCATCTCAGAAAAAATAAGATACTACCTTAATCTTTATGAAAAAATTACTAATTGTCGACTCCCATTCTGTCCTATTTAAGAGCTATTTTGCTTTCATAAAAAGACCACTTAGAAATTCCAAAGGCATGAATACTTCAGCTCTATATGGATTCCTAAAAACTTTTTTTTCTCTTCTAAAAAAATTCCAGCCAGATCATATGTGCTTTGCTTTCGATAAAAGTCGCGATACTTTCAGAAGAGATCTATACAAAGAATACAAGGCCCATCGCTCCCCTACACCTGATGATCTAGTACAACAACTACCTTATGCTCCTCGATTAGCCGAAGCAATGGGCGCTCTAACAATAATGATGGATGACTACGAGGCTGATGACCTTCTAGGTAGTATTTCGCACCAATTGAGCCAAATTAATGATGATCTGGAGGTCTATTTGATAACTGGCGATCGAGATAGTTATCAACTCATCAAAGAACGCGTTTTTGTCGGATATACTAGCTCTAAAGCCACAGAGGGCGTTGAAGTTTTTGATATTCAAGCAATCAATGAAAAATATGGACTGAGACCGATCGACTTAATACCTGTCAAAGCATTAATGGGAGACTCCTCGGATAATATTCCAGGAGTTAGAGGTGTCGGAGAGAAAACGGCAATAAAACTTATCAAGGAATGGGGTGATCTGGAAAATCTCTACGCAAATATTGATCAAATAAAAGGAAAATTAAAAAACAAACTAGAAGATGATAGGGAAATGGCCTATCTATCTAGAGATTTAGCACGCATTAAGACGGATATAAAATTACCTTTCAAATTGGAAAATCTGAGATGGGACGACAATTACTCGGATGAACTTCGAGAGCTTCTCATCGAATTAGAATTCTACTCTATCGAAGAAGATCTCTTTGGATCAAAAACGACTGAAAATAATAAATCAACCAAAAGTCTACCTGAAAAGAATTACAAACTTATTAAAAATCTTCAAGAGTGGCAAAAATTGATTCAGGAGATATCTTCTCACAAAGATGTCATAGCTTTTGACTGCGAAACTAGCTCGTTGAAGCCTTATGAGGCAAAACTCGTAGGTATTGCGCTTAGCATGAAAGCTCACACTGGTTATTATATTCCACTTGCTCACAGATATTTAGGAGCTCCACCCCAAATAAGTACAAATCAAGTCATAGATGATCTTCATAAACTCTTTTCAGATGAGTCTAAAATATGGATTGCTCACAATTTAAAGTATGATATGGCTGTATTACGTAAGTATGGCTTAGAGTTCCCTGTAAATTATGCAGATACAATGATTCAATCCAAAGCGGTAATGCCAGACTCAAGGCGCGGCTTAAAGTTTCTAGCGGAAAATATTCTCGGAGAAACACGTCAAAACTACGAAGATCTTGTTGCAAAAGATATGTGCTTTTCGCAAATTAAAGTCGAGGATGCGCTGGAATATGCGGCCTCAGACGCAGATAATACATTACAACTGTACAATCACTTTGAAGTCCAACTCGATGATCAAATTGAGTTACAGCAAATGCTAAATGAAATTGAATACCCTTTAATTCAAGTATTGGAATCTATGGAGTCGACTGGAGTTAATCTTGATACCCGCTATTTCGAAAAACTTGGAGGAGATTTAGTCAAAGACTCTGAATCACTTAAACAAATCATTCTCAGAGACGCCGGATGTGAGTTCAATCTGAATTCAACTAAACAATTAGCTGAAGTACTCTATGATAAGTTGGGATTACCATCATTAAAACAAACTAAAACCGGTAGATCTACTGCAACTGGTGTACTAGAAAGACTAGTGGGCCAGTATCCCATATGCGCCAAAATTATAGAGTATAGGCACCTTACCAAGCTATTATCAACCTATGTCAAACCCTTACCAGAAATGGTAGATAAACACAGTAAATTACACACTAACTTTGGGCAAGCAATTACTGCCACTGGAAGATTATCGTCCACGGAACCAAACTTACAGAATATACCTGTTCGTAGTGAGTGGGGGACCAGAATCCGCAGAGGTTTTCTCCCCTCAAAAGATGATTGGAAACTCTGCGCGATAGATTACAGTCAAATTGAATTGAGAATCATGGCGGAATTAAGTGGAGATCAAACTCTCATCGAAGCATTCAAAAATGGTAGAGATATTCATCAAGAGACGGCATCCAAAATCTATGAAGTACGGATGGACGAAGTTTCAAAAGGTCAAAGAGAGTCTGCCAAAGCAATTAACTTTGGAATTATATATGGAATATCTGCATTTGGTCTTTCTCAGCAGCTGGACATACCCATTGCGTCAGCTAAGGACTTTATCGATTCATATTTCCGCATTTTCCCGCAAATCTATATCTTTATGAATGAAACCAGTAATCGAGCAATGCAAGATGGGTATGTATCCACGATGTTTGGCCGCAAACGTCCAATAGCAGAATTCCAAACAAAAAATAAACAAAGTATTGAAGCCGGTAAACGAATAGCGGTTAATACCAGAATTCAAGGTACAGCTGCTGAAATAATAAAAATCGCCATGAATTCTCTACATAAATTTCTACACCAACAACAACTAAAAAGCCGACTAATATTGCAGGTACATGATGAATTGATCTTTGAAATGCCGAGCTCAGAATTGAATCATATAATTCAACTCAAAGAAATAATGGAAAAGGTTTGTGAATTCGAAGTACCAATAATTTGTGACGTTGAACTTGGAGATAACTGGGGAGATCTTGAAAACTATCCAATCTGAATCAATTGATCAAACCTTCGCGATTGCAAAAGAACTGGTAGAGGCACACCTAGAACCAGGTGATTTAATCCTAATATCGGGTGAAATGGGAGCGGGAAAGACAACCTTTGTTCAAGGTATCGCTTCGGCAATGAAAATAAAACAAACTATAAATTCTCCAACTTTTACAAAACTTCACATTTATACGGGAGATTGGACACTAAACCATCTTGATTTGTACAATATTTCAAATCTTGGTGAACTTGAAAGCTTTGGAATCTACGATTATATAGAAACAGATATGGGAGTTAGCGTCGTGGAATGGTGGCAGAAATTCCCGACTATTTTTGAAAATTTACCACACTGGCACATTACTATCAGCGGCAAAAATACGCAACGGATAATTAAAATAGAAGCTAGGGAGACAATATGTCTGAAGACAAGCCAAAGTTAGGTGAAATCCTTGTTAAATCCGGCGCTATTAGCCTTCGTGATTTAGAGTCATTTTTACAACAACAAGAAGAACTCAAAGATGAAAGAGGCTATCAAACAAAACTGGGTTCCTTGCTACTCGAACATCAGCTAGTGAATGAACAAACTCTCGCTCTTGCATTCTCTATTCAACAAGGGGTCGAGTATCATGACCTGCAAAGCTATAGTCCAGATTTAAACCTTCTAGAAAAAATACCATTCTCAATTCTTAGTCGATTCAAATTTGTACCCATTTTTCTTGATGGTCATCGCCTAGTTATAGCTATTCATGATCCCATAGATACATTTCTATTCGACCTTCTATACAAAGCGCTCGGTATAACAATTGAATTCAGGTCAGCCACTCGTTCAGGTGTAGATGTGTGTCATACAGCAAGTATTAAATCGCTTCAAGACTCTGGCCGTATGAACACCGATTTCGATGTAGATTTCGATGAATATAGACTGATTCTACAAGCAGAGGGTGGCAACCAATCAATTGCCGAAAATAGACCTGAAGTTAGTTTAGAAAATACAGTCAATCATTGTAGCTTTGAAGAGATTCTTAGAGATACATTCCGTCAAGGAAAAGTACAGACTTTACAATTTAGAATGCTCAATGAAAAAGTAAACATTCGTAGCAGAAATGAAAATGTTTGGAGTTATTACGGAACCTGCAGCGTGGAGCACTTTGAAGCTATTTACGCTAGAGCTAAAAGTTTTACCGAATATAAGGATAGCGAAATCAGACATGCAACTCAAAGTTTCATGGAAGTTCCATTTGGAGAAGATGATTACATGTCCTTTAATGTACTATTTCTGCCAAACTCAAACTGCAAAGAACTAATTGTTGAGCTATTTGGTATTGAATCGCGTAATCATAATCTATATCGCCTAGGAATCCTTCCTGCAGACATTCAAAGAATCAGATCCATGAACTTTAAAGACCGAGGTGCACTCATTTTGGGTCCATCTGGTATGGGAAAAACAGTATTCTTAAATGCTCTTTTAAGCGAAAATTATCTTAAAGATAATCATTACTTATATTTCAGTGATCACCCAACTACGAAACTAAACAATGTTAGCTTGATAGAACTAGATGATGAACGTCAACAGCTTCAGGCACTTAGTGCAGCTAACATGTCTAGTTTTGATGGCGTGGTTCTGGACGGTATACATCCTACTGAATTAGGATCATGTTCTAGAATTACCGGAAATCAACCACTTTTTGCTAGTGTAACTGCAAATCCAATTTTTCCAACGTTATCAACGCTGGAAAAGCAGGGAGAAAGTCTTGGGTTTTTACTGAACAAATTCAATTTTATTATATTCATAAAATTAGTCCCCAGCTTATGCCCTTATTGCTCTCAGCCTCATCGCGTTTCTAATGATGAAATTTCTCAACTAGGCCTAAAACCAGAGACTATGAAAAAACCCTTTTTCTATTTTGCAGAAGGTTGTGACTATTGCGAAAATAGAGGATACATTGACTTCTCAATAATTTATGAATTTTTACACCTTACTCCGCAAGTACAAAAACTTCTCCAAGAAAACGCGGTAGGTAATGAAATGGCCATGCATCTGCTAAAATCCGGATCCTTGGTACCAATAAAAAATACCGCCAGAGAAAAATTGTATAAAGGACAAATAAGTCTTGAAACCTATCTTCAAGTACTGCATAAAAAAATCTGACTCGTTTTATTTAGAACTCTCGTATATGGAAATTTAAATCTTAAATAGCTACGAGGTATAGGATTTAATTACTTTTTAGAATTATTTTCTTCCGTATTCACAAAAAATAATCCTCGAGATATTTTGCGCACTGTTGCTTCCCGAAATTTATGAAGTTCTTTTGGGTTCAAGTGAACTACTCTACAGCGCAAGTCTTTCTCCGAGTATCTACTCCACCATCGAAGAATAATCTCTGATTCTATACTTTTTTGTCTGCTCGGCTTACCTAAAATATCGTATAGATCTCTCTCTATGTAATAACTCTTGAAGACTTCTCTTAGAACATTTTCAATACTTTGCTCATCCATTTTTTCGCGACTAACAATCCTTTTCTTAAGCAGATATCCCTCACGAACAAAGTAGATTAAATGTTCGGATTGATTAGCCAATGTGGGTATTGCAATAATCAAGTTTACTTGATTAACATAATAACGCAGATTACGCTTCAATAAGGTATTCGTATTACCCGATTTCAACTCATAACCTTCTTCAATACCTGAGTTGACAGGAAAACTTTGAAAAGCAACCTTACGACGCTCAAAATCGGAACCTAAAAGATCACTCGCTTGTTGGATTGAGTCGAATGGCCCCAGATAGCTAGCTTCGTCTCGCAATCTTCTCTTCGTAAGATAAATTTCTTGTGGATATTTATCCAGTATCTTTAAGTAAATGTTGCTATCTGTGTCGGTTCGACGATCGCGGTCTTTCGGACGTCCCGAAGCTTGCCTACTAGCGTTTATCTGGGCGCTCAGAAAACTATCCTCGTATGTAACCTCAAAACTTCGAGATTTTTTTAACAATCTTTTCATTACTGGAGTCCTCTGAACTCCCTCATAAAAAATAGAAGACATTTCATCATAGATATTCAGCATTGAAATACTTTGAAGGCACTTACCTGTTTCGCTAAAAAACTTTACAGTACCCGGTTCAGATCTCAACTCTCTTAAAGATTCGGGATCTACCAAACATGGAGGAAAAAAGTTCAAAGGAGCATGTACCCCAAATTTTCTCAGATCTTGTAGCACCTCTGTCTCTAGATTTATCTTCGCACGACTTATCAAATGAACCAAAATTTGAGCGGTCATAGTTGCATCACCGAGTGCACGATGACGGGGCCCTAGATCAACCTTAAAAAATTCCGCCATTGCCTCCAATTTATGCGAACTACATTCCCGTACGAGAAACTTCGACATTTTCAAAGTACATAAATTGGGCGCATCAATTGGCTTACCCAAGGTACGAGTACATTCTGAGTTTATAAAATTCACATCAAAACTAGCATTATGAGCGACCAAAACGCATCCTTCACTAAACTTAACAAATTCCTGGAGTACTTCTCTTAAATCGCGTGCATTTGCTAAATCCTTGTTCTTTATACCAGTAAGCTTCTTCACATAATCTGGTATAGGACGTTGCGGATCTACCAATGCCTCATAGGTTTCAATGACTTCTCCGCCGACCATTTTACAAGCACCTATTTCAATAACTCGGTGCAGGGGGGGTACGCCTCCAGTGGTTTCGAGGTCAAACACGCAAAATTTAACATCGTCCAGATTCAAGTCCTGTTGATAAGGCCATTGCGCAATTCTCCAATTTCCATCAGGAAACTCATTAAACCGTGGATCTTGAGAAAGAATTTTCCTGACGTGTCTTTGCGGCTGACCTATTAAATGATTGGGAAAAAACTGCTTACAAACTTCCTCAGCTTGTAATCCTTCAGGGTACTCACTAATGAAGGCATAAATCCTATCTCTTTTCTCTATGTCTTCTAGTTCCACAATAAATTCCCATACTCAGAGGGCCTAATACTTTCCAAAGACTATAGAGGGAGTGTGCTACCACGGAGACTAAGGGATTCGAACCCTTGGTAGAGTTTCCCCTACTTACGCTTAGCAAGCGCACGCCTTAAGCCGCTCGGCCAAGTCTCCATGGATCAACAAGCTCAAATCTTGTCAGGACGAAGAGTATATCCAGCAAGGTAGAAAAATTCAAGAAATGATCTCACTGAGATCTTTAAGATGTAACAACTTTATTCTTTAATTCGACGAATCTTTGCCCCTAGCTCATTTAATTTGCTCTCCATCCTTTCATACCCTCTGTCTATATGATAAACCCTAGAAATTTTGGTAGTTCCCTCAGCTACTAATGCGGCAAGTACCATGGCTGCTCCCGCCCTCAAATCGCAGGCCATGACTGGTGCTGCGGAGAGCTTAGAAACTCCATTTACCAACGCAGTGTTTCCTTCGAGTTGAATTTCTGCTCCCATTCGGTTTAATTCAGCAATGTGTAAGAAGCGGTTTTCATATACCCCTTCACTTACAGTTGAGACTCCTTCTACAGTAGCTAAATAGGCCATCATTGGAGCCTGTAGATCAGTGGCTAAACCTGGATGAGGCCTTGTTGTAAATTGTATTGCAGAAGGCCGATCCGAAGGAAATACCTTCACGGAGTTTTCTTGGATTTCGAAGCGATTTCCGCAAGCCTTTAATTTATCTAGGAATAAATCAAGAGAACCCACAGGAAACTCATTAATTTTAAGATTACTTTTAGATATACAAGAAGCCAAAACATAGGTACCAGCCTCAATTCTATCTGGCATCACTCTGTGCTTACAGCCTTTCAGTCTTGTTACTCCTGTTATTTCAATACGATCCGAACCTGCACCACTAATTTGTGCTCCACAAGAAACCAAAAAGTTTGCTAGATCTTGAATTTCTGGTTCTCTAGCTGCATTTTCCAGAATAGTTTTTCCATCACAAAATACCGAAGCCATAATAACATTTTCTGTGGTACCAACAGATGGAAAATCTAGAATAATATGCGAAGGCCTAAGGCCACCAGAAGGCGCTGAGGCACAAATATATCCGTGATCTAAAACAACGGTCGCACCCATTTCTTCAAATGCCTTCAAATGAAAATCAACTGGGCGCGGACCAATCGAACATCCACCTGGTTGAGATATCTCAGCCCGACCTTTTCGAGCCAAAAGAGGGCCCATTACCTGAAAAGAAGCGCGCATCGTTTTAACTAAGTCATAAGGCGCACGAATTTGATTAAGATTCGTTGCATCAATTTTACAAAATTGTTTGCTTGAGTCATATTCAACATCGGCACCCAAAGTTTTCAAAACTTTGATCATAGTCCTAATATCCATTAGGTCAGGAACATTACTAATTTCGACTGATCCCTCAATCAGTAGTGTGGCAGCGAGAAGTTTAAGTGCAGAGTTTTTAGCACCAGAGACCTGAACCTCCCCACTTAGAGGAAAACCACCCTCTACAATAAATTGATCCATCTTAATACCTTTCTAAATCTCAATAATCTGATCAGGCTTTGATTTTGGAAATAAATCCATTTTACGTCGTTCTCCTCCATCAGGAGGTCCAGAATTTGATTGCCTTCG